>JAULVY010000001.1:0-7213 GCA_032110825.1 Chitinophagaceae bacterium
AAGCAGCATTTCAAAGCCGATTTGGTATCCATTGAGCCACTGGGATGCATTTTTACCAATAAAATAACAGATGGCAGGTGCTAATAGGCATACCATAGTTACTCCATATCCGCTACCCAATCTTCTTTTGGTGAGGATTCCAAAGAAGAATAGTCCCAATAGCGGACCGTATGTATACCCTGCCAAGTCGAGAATGATGTTAATGATGGATTTGTTGTTAAGCCATTTAAAGATCATGATGCAAAGCAGAAACAAAACGGCAAAGCTGAGGTGCACTGTAATTCTGGTTTTTTTCTGTGCTTCTTCACTTAATCCTTTCTTGCGTTGAATGCCTAAAATGTCGATGCAAAAAGAAGATGTAAGTGCGGTCAGGGCGCCATCTGCACTTGGAAATAAGGCAGAAATCAGCGCGATGATGAAAATGATACCAATCGCTGGTGGCAAATGAAACAATGCAATGGTGGGAAAGAGATCATCGCCAATAACATTCTTGCCATTAAAGAGGAATGTATTTCCATCGTATGTTGCACCTTGAGAAGAGAGGTAGAGGTATAAGAGCCCACCCAATGTGAGGAACAGCAGGTTGACAATCACCATGATGATGGTGAAGGTTAAAATATTTTTTTGTGAATCTTTAACGGTTCTAACGCTGATGTTTTTTTGCATCATTTCTTGATCCAAGCCTGTCATGGCAATAGCGATTACCGCTCCACCAATCAAGTTTTTCAAGAAAAAGGACTTTGTATTGGGGTCGGTTTCAAAAATTTTGGTGTAACCGGCCGCACTCATCTGATTTATAGCTTCCCCAAACGAGAGGTTCATGTGGTTGAGGATATAAAATAAGCAGACCACCAATCCAATCAACATGAAACTGGTCTGAAGTGTATCGGTATAGACTATGGTTTTGACTCCACCCTTAAACGTATAGAGCAAGATCATCAATAAGATCAACGCTGCAGTCCAAACGAATGGAATCCCCATCTTATCCAAAATAAAAATCTGCAATACATTGATCACCAAATACAGTCGTGCTGTTGCTCCAAATGTTCTGGAGATGATGAAAAACAGGGCTCCGGTCTTATAGCTCTCTTTACCAAATCGCTGGTCGAGGTAATGATAGATAGAGGTAAGGTTTAATTTATAATAAAGGGGAATAAGAACAAACGCAATAACGGCATATCCAAATAAATACCCCAAGATGACTTGGAAGTAGCCGAAAGCATTGAAGCCGTGGGGTCCGAAATTTCCTACCGTTCCAGGTACAGAAACAAAGGTTACTCCGGAAAGGGAAGTTCCAATCATGCCAAATGCAACCAAGATCCAATTGGAGTTTCTATTGCCGATGAAAAATGATTCGTTGGTGGCATTCCTTGAAGTGTACATAGCCACGACAAGCAGAAGAATAAAATACCCCATCACAAAAGAAAAAAGCAAGATTGGCGACATCATTTTCTGTTTGAACAAGCAAGGTAAGGCATTTAAAAAAAATCTACTTTTGGAGCATGTTGAAAAAAGTGTTCATCCAGAACTATGCCATTATTTCATCCCTGGAAGTTGAATTCACGGATGGGTTGGTTATCATAACGGGTGAAACGGGTGCCGGTAAAAGTATTTTGATGGGGGCATTGGGGTTGGCGTTGGGTGAGCGAGCGGATGCAAGTACGGTCCGAATCAAAGATCAAAAGACCATTGTAGAAGCTGTATTTCATGTTGATTCGATTGACAAGTTGAAACTGCTTCTGAATGATGATGAAATCGAATGGGATTCGGAAATGATTCTTAGAAGAGAAATACAGCCCAGTGGGAAGTCGAGGGCGTTTGTAAATGATACTCCGGTTTCTATGAATGTATTGGCTAAGGTTGCTTCTGTTCTGGTTGACTTGCATCAACAGTTTGATACATTGGAATTGGGCAACCGGGTTTTTCAACAGATGATGTTGGATGCCAAGGCCGGAGCTATTCAGGATCTTAATCGCTATAAAAATGTGTATCAACAATACACAACGGTTTACAAACGAATAAATACACTGAAGCAAGAAATACAGCGGGCCACCCAAGAAAAAGAGTATAAAGCTTTTTTGCTCAATGAGCTGGAGCAATTGGATTGGATGAAAGGAGAGCAGGCCGAATTGGAAGCGGAGTTAAATACATTATCGCATGCCGATCAAATTCGTTTGGAAGTATCACGGGCTGAATCTATCCTTAGTGAAGGTGAACGGCCCATGGTGCCTCAACTCAAGCAATTGATTGGTCAGCTGCAAACGGTACACCATTTTCATCCTTTAATTGAATCATTGATTTCCCGTTTGCAGTCGCTGCATATTGAAATGAAGGATATCGGTTCCGAACTCAATGGACTCTTGCATTCAATTGTTGTAGATGAGCGAAGAATGGAGATGTTGAATGAGCGTATAGCCTTGGCGCAGCGATTATCCAAAAAACATGGGCTATTCGAATTGGATGCATTGGCTGATTTAAAAGCCAATTTGGAATTGGAGCAAATTGGTTTTGACCAAGCTGAGCAGGAATTGGAGGCGGCAGAAGGGGAGAGAGTGAAACTTGAAAAAGAAGCTTTAGCACTTGCTCAACTCTTGCACGTTAAGCGAAAAAAAGAAATTCCTCTTTTAGAAAAATCAGTCCGCGAATTATTAACCCGTGTGGGAATGCCCAATGCTGTTCTCAAAGTTGAGTTGAAGGCTGTAGAATTATCCGAAGCAGGAACGGATGAAATCTCTTTTTTATTTGATGCCAATAAAAGCGGAAGGTTTGAGCCTTTGCATAAAGTAGCAAGTGGAGGTGAGTTGAGTCGTTTGATGCTGATATTAAAATCACTGGTTGCTGGATCCATGGATATGCCCACTTTAATTTTTGATGAGATTGATAGTGGTATCAGTGGGGAAGCCGCGAAGCAAGTAGGATTGTTGATGAAAGAGTTGTCGGCAACACATCAGTTGATCGCCATCACGCATCAGCCACAGATTGCCGCTAAAGCCAATCAGCATCTGTATGTTTACAAGAAAGAAGATCAGGGAAGTATTGTTGCTTCCATTAAATCTTTGGATCATAATGAACGTATTCAGGTTGTGGCAAAAATGTTAGCTGGAGAAAATCCAAGCGATGCTGTACTTGCATCCGCTAGAGAAATGATGAAGATGGATTGATTGCTTATCTTAGCGCAAATTTTCTATCATGTCTGCTCAACTTTTAAAAGGAAAGAAAGGAATTATTTTCGGAGCGTTGGATGAAAAGTCTATCGCTTGGAAAACAGCTTTGGCTTGTCATGCTCAAGGCGCTTCGCTTGTACTTACCAATGCTCCGGTGGCCTTGCGCATGGGAGAAATCAATAAATTGGCTGAAGCCGTTCAGGCACCTGTAATTGGGGCCGATGTGGTAAACATGGAAGACCTAAAAAATTTGTTTTCTGAAAGCATGAAGCATTTTGGAGGTGGGGTAGATTTTATTTTGCATTCCATTGGAATGAGCTTGAATGTGCGTAAAGGAAAACAGTATACAGAAATGGATTATGGGTTTAATCAAAAAACCCTAGATATATCTGCCATGTCTTTGCATCGTGTGCTGAAAACGGCTTGGGAAATGGATGCATTGAATGAGTGGGGCAGCGTAGTAGCGTTAACCTATATCGCAGCTCAACGTGTATTTCCGGATTACAATGAAATGGCAGATGCAAAAGCATTGTTGGAGAGTGTTACCAGAAGTTTTGGATATCACTACGGAGTAAAAAAGAAAGTAAGGGTTAATACCGTATCTCAATCTCCCACGCGAACAACGGCTGGTAGTGGAGTGAAGGGATTTGATGGTTTCATCAGCTATGCAGAAAAGATGAGTCCACTTGGAAACGCATCCGCTGAAGAATGCGCGCAATATTGTGTTACGCTGTTCTCTGATTATACCAAGATGGTCACCATGCAAAATTTATTCCACGACGGTGGTTTTTCATTTACGGGGGTTACACAGGCCATCATTGAACAGATGGAGAAGTAAATCAACACTACAATTTGAATTCCATGAAGTGGAGAGATTATTTGGGCTATATAGGTGTAGTTACCGGATCCATGACATTTGTCCCTCAGGTCTATCAGGCTTGGGTTACTAAATCGGTGGGGGATTTATCGATCTGGATGATTCTAATCCTATTGTTGAACGTAACCATCTGGTTGATTTATGGTATTACCGGAAAAGATAAAGCCATGATTATGGCTAATTCCATTATCATGGCTTTGTCGTTGATGATGCTTTATTTCAAATTGACATTTTAAAAAAAACCACCCGTTGGGGTGGTTGATTGGTAAGATTAATATTCGTCCTCGTTGAAGAAGAAATCTTCTTGACTAGGATAATCTGGCCAGATATCGTCGATTCCCTCATAGATATCGCCTTCATCATCCAGTTCCTGAAGATTTTCAATAACCTCAATGGGCGCACCGCTTCGGATGCTATAATCGATCAATTCATCCTTGGTTGCAGGCCAAGGGGCGTCTTCCAAATAAGATGCCAATTCCAGTGTCCAAAACATAGGGCTATGTTTTATAATTTCGGCAAAAGTAATGGTTAATTCGATATATCCAAGCCCCAGATATCAACACCCTTGCGTTAAAATAAAAAACGACTGTACTTTCCATCTTTCCTAAATTTGATGCATGTTGTATGCGAAAGGGATAGAAAAGTTTTACGGCTCCTTGCATGTACTCAAAGGCATTGATCTTACCATCCAAAAAGGAGAAATTATTTCCATTGTCGGCTCTTCTGGAGCTGGTAAGTCGAGCTTACTGCATATTTTAGGCACCTTGGATCAATCCGATGGGGGAGAGCTTTTTTTTGAAGGGAAGAGTCTTTTTTCGCTATCCAAAAAGGAAATGGCTTCTTTCAGAAATCGCCATATGGGATTTGTATTTCAATTTCATCATTTGCTTCCTGAGTTTACAGCCCTTGAAAATGTATGCATACCCGGATGGATTTCTGGGGATGATACCAAGCAGGTGGAAACTCGTGCAAAAAAGCTGTTGACTCGTTTGGGAATTTTAGATCGAGCTGAACATAAACCAAGTGAGTTGTCGGGTGGTGAACAACAACGGGTTGCCGTTGCCCGTGCATTGGTGAATAACCCAGAGGTCATTTTTGCAGATGAGCCCACGGGGAATTTGGATTCCGCAAATGCGGGGGCATTGCATCAATTGTTTCGGGAATTAAAAGAGGAGAGTGGACAAACCTTTGTCATAGTAACGCACAACGAAGAACTGGCTTCGATGAGCGATCGCATACTTCATTTGAAAGACGGATGCTGGAAAAATTAGATTCTGGGTTTCCAGATGATTTCTTCAGCGTTCAAATCTTTAGCAACTTGTCGGCCTAAAATAAACAGGTAATCGCTGAGTCGATTCAGGTATTGTACAATCGTATTTTCTTCTCCACCTTCTTTTCCGATTAGCAGTTCAACAACCATTCTTTCTGTTCTTCTGCAAATGCAACGGGCAATGTGCAGATGGGAGATGGTAGGGTGTCCGCCGGGGAGAATAAAATTTTGCAGCGGCTCAAGACCCGCATTCATGCTATCCATCTCAGATTCCAGCAGTTGTATATCTGCTTCTTTGAGATCCGGAATTTTCATTTTGGTCTCTTTTTCTGGATCACATGCCAATGCGGAACCAATCGTGAACAGTCGATCTTGAATTTCTTTTAGAATATCTTTTGAGGAAGCATTGGTGATGAGGTCTTTGCACAATCCAATGTACGCATTCAGCTCATCAACTGTTCCATAAGCCTCTATGCGTTCGTTGGATTTTAAAACTTTGGTTCCGCCTATCAATGAAGTTGTTCCCTGGTCGCCTGTTTTTGTATAAATCTTGAAAGCCATTGCTACAATTCCTTTTTATGATAATGAGTAAATGCTGGAATTGTTCGCGCAGAGATGTACTTTTTTTATACAGCGCTGGCAGCATCTTTTATTTTATCGCTCTCCAACAATCCATCTCTAAGGCGGATAACTCGTTTTGCGTAGTTGGAAATATCTTCTTCGTGCGTTACCAAAACAACGGTATTCCCTTCTGAATGTATTTTACCGAAGATGTTCATGATTTCGTAGGACGTTTTGCTATCCAGGTTGCCAGTAGGTTCATCTGCCAGAATAATTGAGGGATTATTTACCAAGGCTCTGGCAATGGCTACACGCTGGCATTGTCCCCCAGAAAGCTCATTGGGTCTATGGTGACTTCTATCCATCAAATCCACTTTCCGTAGCACTTCTTGTGCCATTTCAGTTCTTTGTTTTTTGGGGATACCAGCGTAGACCAAGGGAAGGGCAACGTTTTCCAATGCGGATAATCTCGGTAACAAATTGAATTGTTGAAATACAAACCCGATTTCCTTGTTTCGAATATCGGCTAAATCATTATCCAGCATGGTGCTCACATCATGGCCGTTTAAGATGTAGGTACCAGATGTAGGAGAATCCAAGCATCCCAAGATATTCATCAATGTACTTTTGCCAGAACCCGATGGGCCCATTAAAGCAACGTATTCATTTTTGTTGATGTCTAACGTAATGCCTTTGAGAACAGGAACTTCCTGCTTGCCCATGAAATAACTTTTCCTCAACTCTTCCAGATGGATGACAGGTGCTGTCATGTGTTTATTTTTTGATCACTTTTGGTACTGTAAAAAAATTTCCTTCTCGATTTGGCGCATTGAGAAGTGCGGTTTCTGTATCTACAGAACCCTGGATTTCATCTTCTCTGAGTTTATTTCCTTCATCCAAAATGTGTGTTAAAGGTTCCACTCCCGTTGTATCAATTTCTTTGAGCTTTTCAACAAAACTGATCATTTGTTCCAGGTCTTTTTGAATGGAATAAAGCTCTTCCTCGTTGAACTCCAACTTGGCTAAATCTGCAATTTTCTTGGTGGTGTCCAGATTGAGTTTCATGGTTGTAAAAGTAACTATTCTTTTGCCTTGTTTATTTTTAATTGATGAACGGGGAGTCTTAGATTTCTGCTGCCTATCACCTACCATTCATTCTGTATATTTGCACCATGAGTGGCGATAAAGCTATTGTAATGAGTGGCATACGGCCCACCGGGTTTCTTCACTTGGGGAATTACTTCGGTGCCATGCGGAATTATGTGAAGTTGCAGGATTCGTTTACCTGTTATTTCATGGTTGCTGATTTGCATGCGCTCACTACCCATCCCGACACCAAGG
>JAULVY010000002.1:0-2737 GCA_032110825.1 Chitinophagaceae bacterium
CACAGATGTATAAAGGAGAAGCGGACTGGACTTTGATTGCAAAAGTTAAAAACAATCCCCGCATACAAATTCCCATATTTGGAAACGGAGATATTAATTCGCCCGAAAAAGCCCTCTTGTATAAAAACCGTTATGGCGTGGATGGAATTATGATAGGTCGTGCTGCAATCGGTTATCCCTGGATTTTCAATGAGATCAAACATTTTCTGCAAACAGGCACCCATCTTCCGCCTCCAACTATTGAGCAGCGCGTGGAAGTGTGCCGCAAGCATCTGCATAAGTCATACACATGGAAGGGGCCGCGTATCGGAATTTTTGAGATGCGCCGTCATTATGCCAATTATCTCAAGGGGATGCCCAACATCAAGGAGTATCGAAGCAAGCTCGTAACACTGGAACCCATTGAAGAAATTGATGCGGTACTCGATGAAATTTTATTGAAATTCAATGGTTTTGAATTTGCCCCTATTCCCATCGACCTCCCGGATTATCATGTAAACTGTCCGGTGAACTGAGAATAGAAAAGCAATTATTAAACACGGAGGCACAGAGTCGCAGAGACACTGAGTATTCAATTTAAAAACGAAATGTGCGGCGCCGGCAAGGCAGAACGCGCGGAGCGGAAGAAGTTGTCCTTGTTGTTATAGTTATCATGGTTGTCATAGTTGATTTTAATAATTCATAAAGGTTTTTAAAGTGTAAAGTAAAAACAAGCAGCTTAACAAAGACAACCAAAACAACCACGAAAACGTCCCGCTTATTGCGGGACTGACAACCTTTTTTGAAAGTATCAATAAAACTTTAAGAATAAGTAACACCTAGGCACAGGTCTGGAGACCCTGCGCCAGTAAAGAATTTTTAAAAATTAACCGGACAGCAACGCCTTGGAGCTTAAAAGCTGTATCTTACTGGTTTGCCATTAAAAAGCTATTTTCAAAACAACCACCACTTGTTCGCGTTCCTATACCCCGAATTTTTTTCTTGAAAAAATTCACTACTCAAAAAGGTTGCGGACTGCCTTTTTTTCTTTGTACTGATAAATAGAGCATAGTTTATTACTTTTAATTAAATGGAAAATACATAGACCATGATACAGGATATTGATTATCATTTTGCCAGATTCTTCCCCGACAAAGCAATTCATCCCTTTGCATTTTTGTTATCTCAAAAAATGCGGGAAGGACATATTTGTATTCCTGTTACTAAAGAAGCGATCCCCACTGAATTAGGAGAGGTTTCATTATCCAATCTTCAAAAAGTAAATACAAACCTGCTCTCTTATACAGCCGCCAATGTGCCCTTTATTTTTCAACATTCTTTTTTGTATTTACAGCGATATTATCGCTACGAAACACAGGTAATCGAATGGATCAATGACCGCCTGCAAAAAAGTATCAAAAACAAAGATGCGTACAAGGAGCTCGCGAATCGGTGCAGAGATCTGATTATTGCACAGTCGGCAACCTACAAGCTAGAGGGCTTGTCGGAAGAAGAAAAAGTTGACTGGCAGCTGATTGCGGTGATTCGTGCTTTGCTGAACGAGTTTAGCATCATCACCGGAGGGCCGGGCACAGGAAAGACCACTACCCTTTCCAAATTATTGCTGATTATTTATACTTTAAATATTAATAGCAGTGTTGCGCTCGCCGCCCCAACAGGTAAGGCCTCTATGCGCATGCTCGAGTCGCTACGGGATAAGTCGAAAGGGTTCCCCCAAAAAATCATTGAAAAAATACAAGCCCTGAACCCGTATACCTTGCATCGTTTGCTGGGCTATCAACAAAATTCTATTTATTTCAAACATCATACAGAAAATCCGTTGCCTTATGACTGGGTGATTGTAGATGAGGCGTCCATGATCGACCTTCCTATGTTTGCTAAATTATTATCTGCCTGCGGGCCTACAACCCGACTCTTATTATTGGGCGATAAGGATCAGCTGGCCTCTGTAGAAGCAGGAAGTTTATTTGGGGATCTCTGTTTGGCTGCAGGTGAACTGAATCTTTTTTCAACTCAAGACAGGCAATGGATAAACGGGTTTGTTGCTGACGGCCCTCGTCAAATAACCAACAATCATGTAGCCGATACCATGAATCTTCTTACTTCCGGCATTACAGAACTCAGGCTTAGTCACCGTTTCAAACAACAGGGAGAAATCGGGCAATTGAGCCAGGCAATCATTCGTGGAGATGACGATGCGGCCATTCGTTTGCTTACTGCTGAACAGCGTAAAAATATTCGGCTGATAGATCATAATAATGAGGGTGCGTTCAATGAATTCATTCAGGGGTATATTGAGTTTTTGGAAGAACCCGATATCGCCAAGGCATTAAAAAAACTGAATCAGCTTAGGGTACTCGTTACAGTTAGAGAAGGAGAATGCGGACTATATACACTCAACCGAAAAATTGAAAAAGCGTTACATACTTTAAGGCCTGAGCTAATAAGACCTGTTGCGGGCTTTTATCATAATCGCCCCATCATCATCACTAAAAACAATTATGAGCTTGATCTTTTTAATGGAGATGTTGGTATCGTGCGAATGGATGCTGCATCCAACCGGTTACGCGTTTGGTTTGAGGCTGCCGAAGGGCAATCCGCTCCCCGCTCCGTAAGCCCTGCTTCGCTCGGCGATTGCGAAACGGTTTTCGCAATGACCATTCATAAAAGCCAGGGTTCTGAATTTAAAAAAGTAATGGTGGTATTGCCCGATACGGTCGACAATCCTTTATTAACC
>JAULVY010000003.1:0-4398 GCA_032110825.1 Chitinophagaceae bacterium
GCTCATTAGATTTCCGGTAACGCCAAATAAATTCATCATAGCTATTGCAAAAAGCATAGCAAGAGGAATAACCGAAGCAACAACCAATCCCGCTCTCAGATTGCCAAGGAAAAAAACCAGGATGAGTAAAACGATCAAAGCCCCCTCTAATAGGTTTACTTTTACAGTATTAAGCGTGCGATTAACCATTTTAGTCCTGTTGAGAAAAGTCTCAACTTCCACACCTTCAGGCAGTGTTTTCTTAATCTGTTCCATTCGTGCTTCTATCCCCTTAATCACTTGGGATGCATTCTCTCCCTTTAGCATCAAAACAACCGCACCAGAAACTTCACCCTGATCTTTATAAGTAAGTGCTCCATAACGAATGGGACTGCCAATTTTAACTTCGGCAACATCTCGAACATATACAGGTGTGTTGTTGGAAGAAGTTCCAATATAAATGGTTTCAATTTCCTCAATGGATTTAACCATGCCTTCGGTTCGAACAAACAAGAGGGATGGCCCTTTTTCAATATAGGCTGCGCCTGAGTTTTGATTGTTCTTCTCCAATGCATTGAATACATCATCTAAGGAGATATTCAAACTCCGTAATCGCTGTGGATTGAGTGCTACCTCGTATTGCTTGAGTTTACCTCCAAAGCTGCTCACATCTGCAACTCCAGGTGTACCCAACAATTGTCTGCGGATTATCCAATCCTGAATGGTCCTTAGTTCAGTTACATCATACTGCGATTCAAATCCCTTTTTAGGTTTAACCACGTATTGATAAATCTCACCCAATCCTGTTGTTACAGGTGCTAGCTCTGGTGTTCCTGCTTCTTTGGGAATTTCATCTTTCACCATATTCATGCGCTCAGCAACCTGCTGCCTACACCAATACACATCTTTATCGTCGTCAAAAACAAGGGTTACTACTGATAGTCCAAATCTGGAAATCGACCTGATCTCTTGAATACCGGGGATATTGGACGAAGCCTGCTCTATTGGAAAGGTAATCAGGCGTTCAACTTCCAATGATCCCAACGTTGGAGATACAGTAATTACTTGAACTTGATTGGATGTTATATCAGGCAATGCATCAACCGGAAGTCGAAACAGTTCGATCGATCCCCAAATAATCCAAGCCAGTGTAAATAAACTTATAATGAGCTTATTCCTAACGGAAAAGCGAATAATGGAATTCAACATAATTTCTGATTTCTAATGATAAAATGAAGAAATCAGCTGTATTTAGGAGGTTGAAAAACAGAAAACTGCTCTGCTTGTGGGAGAAAACACTTTTGAGTAGGTATAAAATTTTGTTTGATAAACGACCAATATGGAATGAGATTTATTCCTTCTACAGGCGTTTGGTAAACAAGATTAAAACTTAATGAGGATTGTCTTAATGGAAGCTTAGCGTGCCTTACAGGATCCGAATTTTCATGAATATTATCGAAATAATGCGACTGTATGAATTGAGTAACCGACATCGGTTGATCTCCATTTCGGTGTTCCATGAAATGCAAATAAAGCTCATCCAGCTTTGAGATCTCGGTAAAGAAATTACCGGAACTGATGATCTGAATGGCTACAATGAAAAATATCAGCTTTTTCACCTAACCAATTTAAGGCTTTTTGAATTTGCCCGACTATTTACAGCAATTCTTTTTGACGAATAATCCCAAAAAGAATGAAACCAGTCTTTTCAGCGCGTTCATTTAACTGCGTTTTTTGAGCACATTAAGAAAAGTCCGTTCAACACTCAGGTATGCACCCTGACGAGCCATTCGGTAAACATCACCCGATACCTGAAACCGATATCCTAAGTTGACCTTGGTATTGCTGTTAAAAATAAGCTGTATAGCTGGGGCAAAATCTACAAATGAATACTTTCTATCCAAGCCATTTCCACCGATTACTTCAAAGTACACATTGAAGTTGGTTTGGTTATAGCTAGAGTAACTCTTTGGATAAACCAAATAGCCGCCGGATAAAATATAATTAAAAGCTTGATAGCCAAAATTACGGGGACCGGAATATTTCAACCAGCGCTCATCATCTATTACCTGATGAACAGCTACATTAGCAGATACAGCCAATTTCTTTACCAATTGTGTAAATATCAATCCTGCTTGTACTGCACTTTGATCGCCATCTATCGTCAACTCATCGTATTGCAAGTTATTTCGACTTAATACCCCCTTTACATAAGCGGCTGCCCTAAAATGGCGATGGATGTCATCCACAGATACAAACCTATACTTCGCATAGATGGAGGCTGATTCAAATTTCAATGCCAAATCCGGATAGAGTGAGTACATGTTGCCGAAAGTCAAGGATGGCCGAATCATAAGTTTTTTACTCACCCCGATCGAAGATTCTAGCATTTGACGGGTAGCAATGTGTTCATGCCCCAGATATGTATCCTGAATCCACTTCCCTCCGTATTTTAAAGCGACAGATTTGGATGGAACGTTAGAAGCAGGATCGCTATAGACATAAAGCTCTTGAGCAAAAGAAGTATGGAAAATGGCCATTGTCGAAACGACAATGGCCAATGTTTGAATGTATTTCATTGTTTAAAGGATCGTTGCATGAAAAACACGAGTTGATGCTACTTGCGCATTGGGCAATTGGCAATCTTCTTGTTGAGGTGTTTGATAGCACGCAAGTTTGACTCCAGTAATTTTTTTCTTGTAGTCTTTAGCCGTGAGATACTCTTTATCAATGATGTGAATATTTACCTCACCATTGTATACAGCATCTTTGATTTGAACAAAATGATAGGTGAACTTCCCGATTTTTAAAAAACCGTTGTTCTCTATCTTTTGTTTATCTGCCTTAAACCGAAGAATCAATTTGGAAACCGAAAATCCTGCGTCTTCAACCTTTTTTCGAAGTGCTTCGGGATCAACATCCGCACCGGATTTGAATTTTAGTTCAAACGCAGATGCGTTGAGATCCGTATCCACCGATTCAACAAATGACAAACTGGTCAAGTTGGTGTAAATCGACTTCGCACACAGTGCACAAGTCAACCCACTGGCCTGTAAACTTGCTGTTTGTATTTGAGCATTTGCAATGGATAGCCCAAAGATCCAAGTCAAGCTATAAAGAAAAAACTTCTTCATGGTGTAAGCCTCCCATTAAGCTTTGCAGCAGGCTTTTCCTTTCTCGCACTTTCCTTCTTTGCAGCAGGATTTATCTTTTTCACAATTTCCTTCTTTGCAACAATCCTTTTTATCGGTTGAAGCTGCTGCAGCTTTACGCTCGTATTGGCAGCAGCCATGAAGCTTTTTGTATACTTCATCTGGAGCTGTAAAATCTTGCGTATCGTACCCGGAATTGGCAACGGATTCCTGGATTTTAGATAAGTCTGTTTTTTTAGCCTTATAGGAAACACTTAGAATTTTAGTTTCCTCATTCCAGGTAGCTTTTGAAGCACCTGCTTTTACTGCAGCTTCTTCAATTACTTTTTTGCACATGCCGCAATTTCCCCAAACCTTTATTTCTTCTGCTTTCTGAGCAAAAAGGCTTGTTGAGAACATAAAGAAAAACAATGACATTAATAATGTGATAGGAGTTTTCATGACAATAATTTTTTGATTTTAATAAAAACGAAAAGAATAAGTCAAATAGAATTCAGCCGAATAGATTCGGTCCTTGAGAAGGAATCAGATTCTGAAAACACAATTCATGATGTAGATGGGCGGACCCGAATCTACACACGTATTCATCAGAGAATGTAGAGATTGATTTGCAATCCCTTTTGGAAGTGATGCAAATTCAAAATGATCTAAAATGACAGGGTTTAAATCAGGTTGTGATAGGTGGGTAGCAGTAAAATCAGCATTATCAATCTTTAAGACCTGTGGTACATCGTGGCAACAACCCATGTCTTCCATGCCGCACTTGGGGCATTGATCCTCGATATCCTTTTCCACAATACTAACGCCGGCAAAATCCCCCATGCAGAAATGAGCATTGAGCACCATACCGGAGCTGGCCGTAGTATAAACCAGTAACAAGAATATGGATAAAATCCTTTTCACATTGCAAATTTACACCGAATTGGGAGATTTGGAAATGATTTAGATCATTTTAACAATACCTACTAGTTTACAAAATTCCAGAAAATACCCAACCGAAAAACCATCCCTGGCATAGGGTATAAAGGGGCAGCAAAATTGTTCTTTTTGAAACCAAACCCATATTGAGTAGTGGCAGTATTAAGGTTTTCTATCCTTACAAATGCGGTGAAACTCCTGATTCTGAAATTCGCGTAAACAGCCAAAAGCTTTTCTTGCTCTACTTGCCAATTGAATTTGCTGCTCGCAACTTTGGCATCCTTGGCTAAGCGGATGCGCAGATCAGGATCTGCTTGAAGGGCTCTAATCGAAGTCGCAATCTCAGGAA
>JAULVY010000004.1:0-6342 GCA_032110825.1 Chitinophagaceae bacterium
TCAACCTTTTAATTTCCTGATAGTCACATACTCAATCATCGCATTATAGTTGCATCTTTTGTCAATAAGGGGAGCAGGTAAAAAGATAAAAGGGTTATACTTGTATAGTGTAACCCTTTTTTTATTTTATGAATAAGCCAGTTCAATTTCTAAAAAAGTACCGAAATGAATTCATAGTTGGCATACTTGTGTTTCTCTTTTTTATTTTTTGAGATGTAATCATGTCCATTAGAAATGATGGCTTATTTGTCTATCATTGAGTTAGGCGAGTTGCATCTTTTCAAAATTATTATCTAAATTGAATTACTAAAACAAGCATTCAAATGAGTAATCTACAATATATAGAGAGCGCCAAGAAGGAATTTGAATATTATAAATTATTGGCTGAAAAAACATTCGGTCAACTCACAGATGACCAGCTTTTTAATCAGTTTAATGGCGAGAGTAATAGTATTGCGACGATTGTAAAACACTTATGTGGCAATATGCTTTCTCGTTGGACTAATTTTCTAACTACAGATGGTGAAAAAGAATGGAGGAAAAGAGACGAAGAATTTGAAAATGACATCTGCACTCGTGAAGAATTATTACAAAAATGGCAAGAAGGATGGTCTTGTTTATTTAAGGCACTTGATTCAATTTCTGATGATGACTTATCAAGAGTTATCTATATAAGAAATCAAGGCCATACTATTTTAGAAGCTATCAATAGACAACTTTCGCATTATCCTTATCATATTGGTCAAATTGTTTTTATTGGAAAAATGTTGAGCGATAAGAATTGGAACTCATTGTCTATTCCTAAAGGGGGGTCAAAAGAGTACAATCAAGATAAAATTTCTAAACCTAAAACTAATATTAACCCTTCAATTTCCTGATAGTCACAAACTCAATCATCGGGAAATAGCTGCAACTTTCGTCAATAAGGGGAGCAGATAAAAAAGTAAAAGGGTTATACTTGTATAGTGTAACCCTTTTTGCATTATATCTTCAATGGATAAAACCTACCGGACAAAAGCAGAAACCAAAAAGAAGTATGAATGAGTAAAATAAATTTAATAAAGCGTTTGAGTTGGTATTACCCAATGGAAAAGATGCATGCGTTTTTGACTTTCCCAGCCATCGCTATCTATTTCATTTATAACCAGCCTTTTTCCAATATTATTTTTCTACTGTATGGCTTGGCGATATGTATTTTCATTTTATTCCAGGGGCAACTTTATTGGAATCTCAAGCTCTGTCGTCTTCAAGGCAAGACGATTGAACAGGAGAAAAACCTCACTTTTTTTAGAATATCAAGGAAATATAACTTATACATGATTTTGCTAATCCCGGCTGTTTTATTCATTCAACTATTACTGAACAGCTGGAACCTTGAACTTAACACCATTACTTTAGTTAGCTTCGCGGCAAATGCCTTCGGAATTCTTGAGCATATCAATTATTACCATACCCAACTAATGATAGATAACACCTCTGACCTCAGTTATCTGCTCAGAAATAGAAAATTTAAAAAGGCAAGTCTGGCCAAAGATTTATCAGAAAATTGCATTTAATCCCAATATATCTGAAATTTTAGAGAAGGTTCAATCTTTTATTTTCTTGATAATTTTATACTCAATCATCGAATTATAGCTGCAACTTTCGTCAATTATGGGAGCATCCAAAAGCCTCACAGCAATGTGGGGCTTTTTTTTTGTATTTTTCAGTTAATCTGTCTTACCAATTCTACTTTCAATAGCAACTTCAAACACACCATGGCCTATTCCAAACATCAAGCAGATAGAATCCGAGAAAGGTTGAAAAGCACCCATTATTCCGAAAAAAAAATGACGGGCGGCCTAATCTTTATGGTGTTTGATTGAGCAGCGAATAAATCTCCGAATCGATAAATTCACCATTAAACCGGTAGTTTTCCTTGAAATATGCCTCTCTCTCAAACCCGGCTTTTGTCAGCAAGTTTCGAGATGCCTCATTGGCTGGATTGATATTCGCCTCGATGCTATGCAGCCCAATTGAGTCAAATCCAAAATGCGTAACCGCTTTGATCCCCTCAAACATGATGCCTTTTTTAAAAAAATCCGGATTCAACAAATAGCCAATCTCAGCCCTGTAGTGCTCGTGAATAATCCTAAATAAACCTATGTTCCCAATTTTATATTCGGGCCTATCTTTCAGGTAAATACCCCAGGTAATTCCCACGCCATCGATTCTCATCTGATGCATTTTTCGAATTAATGCCAATATATCTTCAAGGTCTTTTGGCCTTGGCCGATCGATATATTTCATCACCGCTTCATTGCTTCTCAAAGCGAACAATTCAGGAGCATCCAACTCAGTGATTTCTTTCAAAATCAACCGTTCAGTATGCAATTCAGGAAAAACACCAAAATCTACTTCAAGCATACACAAAAGTACTTCATGCAATGAGAACCTCACATGCAACAACTTCTACATTTCTGCACTAGGTTTCCGACCATGCAATCGAAAAAAAATATATCCACCGCATCAGTGCAATGCAATGAATTGATTAAAAACAAGTTGCGCATCGACATTTTCAAACAACGACTGATGACCGTACCCCTCAACCTCGTGTACTTGAACAGTCTTGCAATCCAAGCAATCTGTTACTTTTTGCTTAAATAATGGCCATGACGTCATCTGAATTGGACTATCATCAAGGCCCTGAACAAACAAAATGTCTGATTTATACCCACCGGTAAATCTGAGTAATGATCTCGCCTGATAGGCCTCTGGATTAACGGTTGTTGTACCGTATTTGCTTTTCAACAAGCTACAGACAACCCCGTTCTCAATTTTGCCATCTTCCTCCAGTTTACAACGAAATATCAAATTCAACGGCCCCGGCGCGTTGGCGATGACCCCATTGGTCTGATGCAGCGTATTTAAACGCGTAACAACGTATCCGCCCTGCGAATGTCCAGCCAAAAAAACCTTCTTGATTTGAATTCCCAGCTCAGAAGCAGCTTTATTTTTCACCCACAGCAGGGCTTTTTCGGCATATTTCACATTGTCTCCCATGAGCAAATTTTCTTCGGGATAGGCTACGCTTACGATCATCATGTCCTTGCGATCCAGAATACGTTTGAAGCCATCCAATGTATTTTGCGCAGCGCCCAAAATGAGACTGTCGTAGGTAACTGTACCATGGAATACCATCAATACATCAAAAAAGGCACCTTGTGGTTTATCAATAATCACATCCACCGGAAAACTGTCATCAACAAGGGTTTTCGTCACGACATACGCACTGTCGCCGGGCGCGTTTTGGGTTGTATTCGTTTTCTTTTTACAAGCAGAAAGTAGAATCAACAGCAATAAGACGCCGATGAGGGATTTTTTCATACACAATGATAAAAGAATAGACGCAAAGAAATCAAATCGGTTTAAATCTCCCCTATAACAATCGCTTCACAAACCAATAATCCGTTTGTGGCGCGCTCCCCAATGAAAACTCATCTTAAATCCCTCCGCTCAAAAACCTCATATTGAATTAATTAACCTCGGTATACAATTTAGATTCAACAACCAACGTTTACCAATGAAACGATGACATCTCGAAAAACTAGCCTCTTATTATTGGCCTCAGGAACATTGTCTATTTGCTCCTATCTGTTGCTTGCGCGAAACACCCATACGCCGCCAATCGTGGCTTTAACAAATCCAATCACACACTCCATTGGCGACAAATTGGATAGCTTCAACAACGTTTATGTTTACTACAATGGCAGTATTAGCCACGTATTAGAACGAAACATCAGTAAAGATGGATACAACCTTGGCTTAAAATTTCAGTGCGTAGAATTTGTAAAACGCTACTACTACCAATACTATAAACACAAAATGCCCGATAGTTATGGCCATGCGAAAGACTTTTTCAATAAGCACCTGAACGATGGCGCCTTAAACAAAGGCAGAAATCTTCGGCAATTTTCCAACCCATCCCTAACCAAACCAAAGATTGGCGACATCATAGTTTTTGACGGGCATGCATTTAACCCCTATGGACATGTAGCAATAGTTACCGCCGTTTCAAATGAAACCATCGAGATCATTCAGCAGAACCCCGGCCCCACCGCTCCGTCCCGCGAACTATTGAGCCTCACCAAAATTGGCAACCAATACGAAATCGAAGACGGTTTGGGCTGGCTTGGTAAACGATAACCACAAAACCATTTACGTTTTTAAAGACCAGGGGCCCCATTTTCATGGGGCCCCTGGTCTTTAAAAAAATCTGTAAAATTGTTAAAACTGCTTCATCAACGGAAAATACTCCACCGTTTGCACAAATTGATACAGTGGCAATGACTCCATCAGCTCCTTGGCCCGCGCTTCATCAACGTCTTTAAAAACAATGACAGCGCCATTTCTCGTGGGACGCAAAAACAGATGCTCAATAAGCCCATCCGCTTTCCATGCAGCAATCACTGCCTGTTCGTGCTTGATGATCTCCTGAAAATCTTCAGGCAAATTGTCGGTGGCAATCGTAAAGATTGCTAAGATATTGTTATTCATAATATTATTGATTCATCATAGGATAGTCGATATATCCTTTGTCTTGCCCACCGTACATCGTGGCCCTATCTGGCTCAGCCAATGAAGCATTTTGTTCAAAACGTTCCGGCAAATCCGGGTTAGCAATAAACAACGTACCATACGATATCATTTTCGCAGTGCCCTCTACCAAAGCTGCTTCACCCGTTTCCTTTGTAAATCCACAATTGGCAATAATCGGATGCTGTGACCCTCCACCAAAATACTCAACCGCATTTGCCGGGTATTGCGGGTACTGATCCGCAGGAAATGGTACATTCATGATGTGTACATAAGACAACGGCAAATGGTTCAATGCCTCAATAAGCATAGTAAATTGCCCTTTGGGGTCCTGGTGAACGATATTGTTGTAAGTGCTCGTAGGCGAAATTCGGATGGCCACTTTGTCTGGCCCAATAGCCGAACACATTTCATGCATGATCTCTATCACAAATCGATTGCGATTGGTGTGATCACCCCCATACTGGTCCGTTCGTTGATTGGCGCTCTCAGCCAAAAATTGATTGGGCAAATACCCAAACGCAGCATGTAATTCCACCCCATCAAAACCCGCTTCCATGGCATTGATTGAAGCTTGTCTATATTCCAACACAATGGCTTGAACTTCTTCTGTGCTCAACGCCCTTGGCACTTCATAATCCTTCATCCCCTCCATCGTGAAATGTTGCTGACCCTGAATTGCGATGCCAGACGGTGCAACAGGAATTTCACCCTGCTTCACAAGCGAATGCCCCACGCGACCCGTATGCCACAACTGCGCATAAATAATACCGCCTTTGGCATGAACCGCATCCGTAACAGATTTCCAAGCCTCAATTTGTTCTTGATTATAAATTCCAGGCGTGAGCGGACTTCCAGTCGCCTGAACGGAAATATTTATGGCTTCACTGATAATGAGGCCGGCACTTGAACGTTGCTCGTAATACAATGTGGTTGACGGACCAACAACACCGGCAAAACTTGCACGTGAGCGTGTCATTGGAGCCATTGCAATGCTGTTTTTCAATGTAGCGCTGCCAATCTTTATGGGTTCTAGGAGTTTCATTTTGTATATTGCTATTTGCTTGTTCAAGGCAAACCTAGTATAATTGCTTTACTTTTGAAAGTAGTTACACGTTTGTATAGTAGTAACACAATATAAAGCAATGCCCATAATCAATTCATTATAAACAGTCACAAAATGAAAATTTCAGAAAAATCTTGCTCACTGAGAGACGTATTGGACATAATCGGTGGAAAATGGTCAATGCCCATCATCTATATGCTATCGAAAGGCACCATGCGTTTTAAAGAATTAGAGCGAAGCATCGAAGGAATCAACACCCGCATGTTGGTAAAGGAATTAAAAAACATGGAACTCAATGGGATACTTACAAGACAAGTATTTGCAACCGTCCCACCCACCGTGGAGTATACACTCACAAACAAAGGAGAAAAACTCTTGCCTAGCATCGTATCCCTGCACAATTGGGGTCAAGAATTCGCTAGTTAAGCCACTAAATCCCTAAAACAATCGCTTCACAAACCAATAATCCGTTTGTGGCGTGCTCCCCAATGGAAAGTCATTTTCCACGCCAGAATTCACAAATCCATGCTTCTCGTAAAACCCTCGCGCACGGAAGTTGTATTCCCAAACCGACAAATACATCGCACAGTAATTGTCACCCACAGCCAACGAAATTGCATACGCCATCAACTGGTCAGCCACACCCGCGCCGTGATATTCATGCAATACATACAATCGCACCAATTCGATGCTCGGCAAAC
>JAULVY010000005.1:0-8064 GCA_032110825.1 Chitinophagaceae bacterium
TTTCAACTGCACAAACCCGGGCATCATACCTTTGCCGCGAGACACGACGGACTTGATAAAACCGGAGTCCCTTCGCGCTGAAATACCCTTTAAGTTGGGTATCCCGCTGGCAGGAGACCCCGAAAAATCGGCCTTATGACAACTAATGCAATTATTGATATAAATCCTGTTACCAATTGATAAAGAGTTATTTAAGTAATTTTTATTTTTATTCAACTTTAAAATGAATGGCATCTCATTTGCATTCACATACAGCAATCCGGATTCCTGATCAAAAGATGCACCTCCCCATTCTCCACCCCCGTCAAATCCAGGAAAAATCAAAGTCCCCTGCTCTGAAGGAGGATCGTACCGGTTCTTTCTATATTTTCTAAATGCAGCCAACAACTCCTCTTTATTCTCCGACCAAGGATTCAAATCTTTCTCAGTCAGACTCTGCCGAGAGAACGCCTCGGGCATAACGGGAATGGGTTGCGTAGGAGAAAGTGACTCCCCTTCAACTCCGTCTGTTGCTACTGGCACTTCCTTAATCTCGTAAATTGACTTACCTGTTTCTCGCTCAAAAGCATACACAAATCCTTGTTTTGTGATCTGAACTACTGCATCAATTAACTTACCATTTCTATTTATTTTCAATAAGTTAGGAGGTGAAGGAATATCTCGATCCCATACATCATGATGGGTAAACTGATAATGCCAAATTCTTTTACCCGTTCTCACATTAAGTGCAAGTAAACAGTTTGCAAACAAGTTGTTTCCCTTCCTATTTCCTCCCCAAAAATCAAATCCGGCGGAACCGGTAGGTACGAAAATCATTCCCCTTTGGTGATCTACAGACATGCCCGCCCAGGAATTGGCTCCTCCCACATCCACATTCAAGTAATTGTTTGGTTCCCAGGTTTCATAGCCAAACTCACCGGGACCGGGTATGGTTTTAAAGACCCAAACCAACTTACCTGTTCGGGCATCAAATGCCTGAATATATCCCGGAGCCGCATCTGCCCCTTCCGAAAGTCGAAGTGGCATAATAATCAGGTTTTCAAAGATGGTTCCCGGAGTAGATGAAATCACAAACTTATTTGCAGCTTGCTGGCCTAAACCAACCCTTAGATCAACCCTCCCGCTATCGCCAAAACTCAATACCGGTTTTCCGGTTGATGCATTCATTGCATATAGAATATTACCGGCGCTAAAAAATATGCGCTTGTCATCTCCATTTTTCCAATAGCTTACTCCCCTGTTCAAACTATACCATTTTACAGCACTGGCATTTCGGTTGCGCCAAATCTCTTTTCCTGTTGCTGCATTCAAAGCAAATACTTCAATAGAAGCAGTGGTGCCATACAGAACCCCATCCACTACAATGGGATTGCATTGAATCTGTCCAGAACTATCGCCTGTCTTAAACTCCCAAGCTACCTGCAATTGCTTCACATTGCTCCTGTTGATTTGCGTGAGTGGGGAATAATGATTTCGATCCGGTCCGCCTAAATATTCATTCCATTCCCAATCCGGTTTCACCATGGCAAAAACAAGGACAATAGCCATAAACGCAAGCAGGTATCTCATGTGGCAAGTTTATGCAGTAAATTTAACCCCTTCGTCAATCTCTCAATTGAATTAATTTACAGGCATGCCAAACTCTTCGTTTACAATCCAAGAGGCTACCACTCAAGACCTCCCCATCATTCAATTGCTCAGCAAATCAATCTGGAACCAGGTATACCCAAGTATTATCAGCCAGGAGCAGATCGATTTTATGCTCAACATGATGTACTCAACAGCATCCTTAACCTGTCAGATGGAAGTGGAGAAACACAAGTTCTTAACCTTAATCTATTCCGGAGAAACCGTTGGATTTGCTTCGTATTCACCAAAAGATGCGGGAGACCGAAAGCGATACCGACTGCATAAACTCTATGTAGAACCCAAGCTACATGGACAAGGCTTGGGCAGATCCCTGGTCTCACATATTATTAAGCTGATCAGCTCTGAAGGGGGGCAAGAATTGGAGCTCAACGTGAACAAGCTCAATCCAGCTATTTCTTTCTACAAGCATATTGGATTTACCATTGAAAAAGAGGTGGTTTTAGATATTGGAAATGGTTATGTGATGGATGATTTTATCATGGTCTTAGACCTTGCTAAAAACCCCGCCTGATTAGGCTTTTTAAACAACAAATGTTAGCTTTGCAAAAATTTTAAATAGATATGTCAACCTCAACAAAAGCACTCGAATTTGCACTTCCGTATAAAGTAAAAGACATTACCCTTGCTGAATGGGGTAGAAAAGAAATCAGACTTGCTGAAGCTGAAATGCCAGGACTCATGGCACTTCGTTCAGAATATGCTGCTTCCAAACCCTTGAAAGGAGCACGTGTTGCAGGTTGTTTGCACATGACCATTCAAACTGCCGTATTGATTGAAACCTTGGTTGCATTAGGAGCAGAAGTAAAATGGAGCTCTTGTAATATCTTCTCTACACAAGATCATGCTGCCGCTGCAATTGCTGCTGCGGGTATCGGTGTTTTTGCCTGGAAAGGTCAGAGTATCGAAGAAGCAGATTGGTGCATAGAACAAACGCTTTTCTTTGGCGGTGCTGATCGCCCCTTGAATATGATTTTGGACGACGGAGGTGATCTAACCAATATGGTATTGGATCAGTTCCCTGAACTGGTTCAACACGTAAAAGGAATTTCGGAAGAAACCACTACAGGTGTTCACCGTTTGTATGAGCGCGTTGCCAAAGGAACACTTCCTATGCCAGCGATCAATGTAAACGATTCTGTTACCAAATCTAAATTCGACAACAAGTATGGTTGTAAAGAATCCTTGGTAGATGCAATCAGAAGAGCAACAGACGTAATGATTGCTGGTAAGGTTGCAGTTGTAGGTGGATATGGTGACGTGGGTAAAGGTTCTGCTGCATCATTGGTAGGTGCTGGTTGCCGTGTTATCGTAACTGAAATCGATCCCATTTGCGCTTTGCAAGCTGCTATGGATGGTTTTGAAGTAAAGAAAATGATTGATGCAGTTAAAGAAGCAGATATTGTTGTAACTGCTTCAGGTTGCCGTGATCTGATCACTGGAACTCACTTCAAATTGATGAAGGATAAAGTAATTGTGTGCAACATCGGTCACTTTGATATTGAAATCGACGTGGCTTGGCTCAATACCAACTACGGTCACACCAAAGATACCATCAAGCCTCAGGTAGACATTTATAATGTTGATGGCAAAGACATCATCTTGTTGGCTGAAGGCAGATTGGTAAACTTAGGATGTGCTACTGGTCATCCCAGCTTTGTAATGAGTAACTCATTTACAAACCAAACACTTGCTCAAATTGAATTGTGGACCAACCACAAGAACTACGATAACAACGTGTATGTTCTACCGAAGCACTTGGATGAGAAAGTTGCACGTTTGCATCTTTCAAAAATCGGAGTTGAATTGGATGAACTGAGCAAAGAGCAGTCGGAGTACTTGGGCATACCGCAATTTGGTCCGTTCAAGACCGATCACTACAGGTATTAATGACTCTTCTTTCGGTAAACGTAAACAAAATCGCCACCCTCCGAAACAGCAGAGGGGGAAACAATCCTGATCTCATTAAAATGGCTCTGGATGCAGTATCCTACGGTGCTGATGGTATTACTGTGCATCCACGGCCGGATGAACGGCATATCCGATACGATGATGTTAGAGCATTGAAAAAAGTATTGAATGTTGAATTCAATATTGAAGGCAATTGCAAAGAACAAAAGTTCATTGACTTGGTGTTGGAAGTAGTTCCTGATCAAGTTACGTTGGTTCCAGATGCAGAGGGACAACTTACATCCGATCATGGATGGGATACAGTTCGTCACCTTGATTACTTGAAAGAAATGATTTCGCTTTTTAAAGGGAAAGGAATTCGAACGAGTATTTTTTGTGATCCAGATATCAATATGATACGAGGCGCTGCAGAGACAGGCACCGACAGAATAGAGTTATATACCGAAGCCTATGCCAAAGAGTATAGTACAAACCGGGAACAGGCTATAAAGCCCTACTTAGAAGCTGCTAGATTAGCTAATGAATTAGGTATGGGCATAAATGCTGGTCATGATTTAGACCTCAACAATCTGGGTTTCCTCATTCAACATATTCCATTCATCAAAGAAGTCAGCATTGGCCATGCTTTGGTATGCGATGCACTATATTTGGGATGGGAAAACACCATTCAGCTCTACAAAAGACAATTGAATTTGGTGTAAACCAAAAGAAGTTCTACATGTTAAACATCTAAATAGTAAAAAATGAAAAGAATACCTTCTTTACTGACACTACTTGTCATCACAGCTTTTTCAATTTCTGCATGTGCCCAGAACAGCAAACCCAGTCCCGCTCAAACCGCTTCAGGTAAAATCGGAGATGTAACGGTTACCATGAATTATGGATCACCTTCTGTAAAAGGAAGAAAAGTATGGGGAGATCTTGTTCCTTATGGAAAAGTATGGAGAACTGGAGCAAACGATGCTACCACCATCGAATTTGACAAAGACGTAACCATTGAAGGAAAAAAATTGAGCAAAGGCAAGTACGCGTTGTTCACTATTCCTGAAGCAAACCAATGGAGCATCATTTTCAATAAGAATCCCAAGCAATGGGGAACATACAGCTATAAGCAAGAAGAAGATGTTTTGCGTGTGGAAGTAAAACCTGCAACATCCTCAACTTTCAATGAAGCATTAAAATTTGAAGTGTCTGGCAACAGCGTTCATCTGTTCTGGGAAAACCTTCATGTAGCTTTTGGAGTAAAATAATTTAATTCAACATACTCATAAAAAAAGCACCTCCAAGGTGCTTTTTTTATTGCCCATACATCAGCCAGTCCAAATACTGCGGCATCACCCTACCCCATGTTTCAATATCGTGCTTACCGTCTTCTAACTCTAAATAATTCAAGTGCTGCTTGTTTCTAAACCCTAACTTTTCTAATTCCTGAATAACTCCAAGTGTATCGTCGATAGAGTCAATAATCCCATTTTTATTTCGATCTGCAATTTCATCTAAGGCGCCTGCCTGTAAAAAAAATCGTTGATGCGACTGAAACGTTTTTGTTCGAATTTTTGCGTGCATGATTCGATCTCGCTCCTCTACATACCCATTTTCTAACGCTTTCGATCTCCACCAAAATGAACCGCTGAATACGCCCGCAGAATGAAAGATCTTGGGAAATTCCATAGCCAAATCAAAAGCCATCAATCCCCCCAAGGAAAAGCCTCCACTGTGTATCGAATGCAAATGTGCAATAGATAACTTCTCCTTGCACCCAGGAATACATTCATGCAAGATAAAATGTGCGTAAGCATCAGCTTTATTCCCTCTTTGCATATAATCTGGATAGCCAATAACCCCATATTCTTGTTTACGCTCTGGACCGGCATGTACACCCAAACAAATCCAGGAATGATCGGCCATACCGGCCTCGATAAACATGCGCTGAAAATTCATTTTTTGCAGGTCCTGCCCATCTTGCATGATGAGCAGCTTAACATCCGTTCCAGCTTTCATATTTGCTGAATGGTATGCATGCACCTTAACCTCACGACCAAGGTATTTGGATTGAAAATGTATGACTTCAGAAACAGATTTCATCATGGGGGAAGACCGCAAAAGTAAACATAATGATGGCCAAACAACCCTTCAGCTGGGTTCAAATTTTTCTTAACTTGTAAGCATAGAAGAAAATCATGAAAAAAATTGGAATTCTACATGGTAAGGAAAGATCGTTTCCGGAAGCATTTGTAAAAAAAATCAACGAAAAGAAAATAAAAGGAATATCTGCAGAACCGGTTACCATCGATAAAGTAGTACAAGGAGAAGCATCAGGCTATGCCGTAATTGTTGATAGAATTTCACAAGATGTTCCCTTTTACAGAGCTTATCTTAAAAATGCAGCCATCAGCGGAACTGCTGTTATCAACAACCCATTTTGGTGGAGTGCAGATGAAAAGTTTTTCAACAATGCGCTTGCAACCAAAATAAATGTTCCTGTTCCCAAAACAGTAATTCTGCCTTCACGTGAAATGCCGGATGACACCTCATCTGAATCGTTTTCCAATTTAGCCTACCCGCTAGACTGGAAAGGGATATTTGAATATGTTGGTTTTCCGGCATACATGAAACCTTTTGCAGGTGGAGGGTGGAAGAATGTATACAAGCTAAATACCATGGAAGAGTTTTTTGAGCGACATGCAGAAACCGGTCAGCTTGTTATGCTGCTTCAAGAAGAAATTGTATTTGAAGAATATTATCGTTGTTACTGCATTGGTCAAAAACATGTACGCATCATGCCTTATGAGCCTCGCAATCCTCACCACCTGCGTTACGAATCCAATCACAAACCATCAGCCCGACTATTGAAGACAATGGAAGATATTGTATTGCGCATCAACCAATACTTGGGATACGATTTCAATACAGTTGAGCTGGCAATACGAGACGGAATACCGTATGCCATTGACTTCTGCAATCCTGCTCCGGATGCAGATATCAATAGCGTTGGTAAAGAAAATTTTGATTGGGTGGTTGAAACCTCAGCTGCTTACGCTATCGAACGAGCACAAAACATAAAAGAGCATTCTGATAATTTATCATGGGGCATGTACATCCGTTCTGCGGTTGAAAACAAACCTTTGTATACCTAGACTAAACTTCGAGTCATGATCAATTACAAAATTTTCACCGTAGGCATTGAGGAAGAATACATGGTTATTGATCCGCATACCAAAGAATTGATCAGTCACGAACAGCGTATTGTTGTTGAAGGACAAAAAATAATAAGCGAGAAAGTAAAAGCTGAAATGCATCAGGCTGTAGTAGAAGTCGGCACCGATGTGTGCACCTGCATCGAAGAAGCCAAGGAGGATATTTATCATCTCCGAAAAACCATCAAAGAAATTGCCCAATCACTAGGATATAGCATGGGCGCAGCAGGTACACATCCATTCAGCACATGGAGGCATCAATTGATCACAGATCATGTGCGTTATCAGGAAATTGTAAACGAAATGCAGGATGCTGCCCGTTCCAATTTGATTTTTGGATTGCATGTGCATGTGGGTATGCCCTCAAAAGAAATGGCTATTCACATTGCCAATTCGGCGCGTTATTTTTTACCCCACGTATTTGCGCTGAGCACCAATTCCCCATTTTGGGAGGGAAGAACTACAGGCTTCAAATCGTATCGAACCAAAGTATTTGATAAGTTTCCCCGGACAGGTATCCCAGACTATTTTGACAGCTACAGTGCTTACGAAAACTATGTCAACCTTTTGATCAAAACAAATTGCATTGATAACGCTAAAAAAATCTGGTGGGATCTTCGTGTGCATCCTTTTTTTGGAACCGTTGAATTTCGTATTTGCGATGTGCCTTTAACTGTTGATGAATCCGTTGCTTTTGCAGCACTCTTCCAATGCATTTGCGCAAAGCTATTTAAACTCAGGGCAGCTAACTTAAACTTCATGATTTATCCCCGTGCTTTGGTAAATGAAAACAAATGGAGGGCCTCACGTTATGGTATAGACGACAACCTAATTGACTTTGGCAAAGAACAAGAAGTAAATACACGGGCACTGATATTAGAACTATTAGATTTTATCGATGATGTAGTAGATGAACTTCAATGCAGAGAAGCATTGAAAACCATTTATACAATACTAGAAAATGGTACCGGAGCGGATCGGCAGCTCAAAGTTTATCACGAAACGAATGATCACAAAGCCGTAGCCTCTTATATTGAATCACAATTTCTTGCTCATCTTTAACGTACCTTTGTAAGCAAGATGAAAACGGTAAAAATAGCGGTACTAGACCTCTATGAAGGTCATGCTAACGAAGGGATGAGGTGCATTAGAGAAATCATCGGACAGCTGCAAAATGAATTGCAACATACCATTCACTTTAAAGAATATGATGTTCGTTTGAAAAACGAAGTTCCTTCGCTCGACTACGATATTTACATTTCTTCTGGCGGGCCAGGAAGTCCGTTGGAATCCGAAGGAATGGAATGGG
>JAULVY010000005.1:8074-14246 GCA_032110825.1 Chitinophagaceae bacterium
CACAACATTAGAGTAAATTAATCTAGCTACTGCTGAACAAACATCTCATATTTTTTGTTGCTAAACGGCAAAATCATCCAAAAGGGACGGTCGGCGACACACCATGATCGACGATTTCAGCTAATATCATACCAATCCCCTTCATATTCAAAAAAAATTTATTTTTTTTATCTGCCACTCCTTTCAAATGGCTTGTCGGTTTTTTAAAGTGGGGCAATTAGCTAAAAGAAAATCTACGGCCCTAGGAGTATTCCCCATACATATGTTGGAAAATGCTGATCAAGAACCCGTTTTTCAGGGATTGAAAGATCCTTTTTACAGTGTGGATAGTCGCGACTACCAAGTCATTCAGCCTGATAACGAAAAACTTAAAGAATTAGGTGCAGAACTGCTTTGCTTGGAAAAAGAGAGGCCACATGTAAACCTAGAGAGAGCCATCATGGCAGTTCGGTTCAATCCATACATGATTGGAACCCAATTCCACCCCGAAGCAGATGCACAAGGCATGAGTATGTATTTATTGAGAGAGGATAAAAAAAATACCGTGATTGAAAATCATGGATTTGAAAAATGGCAATCGATGCTGGATGGATTGAAAGATCCTGATAAAATAAAACGAACCTATCATACCGTACTCCCTAATTTTATAAAACAATCTATTTCCAAACTCACCAATTCATTCAGTTTATCATAAATCATGATACCTGAACGTAGAAAATATTTCAACGAGCAATTTTCAGAGCATGCGTATCAGCAGATGCTAAACGAACTCGATGCCCCATACCCAGGTGCAATTGAATTCAGGATAGCAGAAACCCCAGTATTTGTCCCCAAGTACTTGGGGAAGAGTATGATTGATACATGCGAAAACATTATCGATTTTGTGTTGTCATCGGATTTTAAAGCCGTTACTGAGAAGGCAATTCCTAAAGCCGAGTTTTTCCCAAACGAAAATTCATACCCTCACGCCATCGCATTTGATTTTGGAATCTGCGAATCCCCGGATGGCTCATTAAAACCAGCATTGATTGAAATGCAAGGTTTTCCTACCCTATTTGGGCTCCAAGCTTTTTATCCAGAAATTCTGGAAAAGCATTTTACAATTCCTGCGGGATTTTCTCACTATTTCAATGGACTCCAAAAAAGTTCCTATTTAGAACTTCTTAGAAATACCTTGATCGGAGCTTGTGCACCAGAAGAAGTGATTTTATTGGAAATTTTCCCAGAGCGACAAAAAACGAGGATTGATTTTTTCCTTACCAAAGAATACTTGGGCATTGAGCCTGTTTGTATAACAAAACTTCAAAGCGAAGGCGATGATTTGTTTTACGAGAAAAATGGAAGGAAAATAAAAATCCGAAGAATTTACAATCGGGTAATCATGGATGAATTCAAAACGATTCAAGATACATTAGGTCCTATCGTCAATATTCAACACGCCTGGAATGTAGAGTGGATCCCCCATCCCCATTGGTTTTACCGAATTTCAAAATATACACTTCCCTTCATCAAGGATCCGAATATACCTCAAACCCATTTTTTAAATCAATTAACAGCTATTCCGGATGATTTAGAAAACTATGTTCTCAAACCACTTTTCTCATTTGCGGGTCAAGGCGTAATCATTGATGTATCCAAACAAGATATAGAAGCTATTCAAGATCCGTCAAATTGGATCTTGCAAAAGAAAGTAAATTACGCCAGCTGCATTCAAACTCCTGGAAGTCCCGCTAAAGTTGAAATCCGATTGATGTACATCTGGCCAAAAGACAGTACAAGACCAATCTTGGCTACCAACTTAGCTCGATTGAGTAAAGGCAAAATGATTGGCGTTCGCTACAATCAAAATCAGGATTGGGTTGGTGGTTCAGTCGCCTATTTTGAGCAATAGAACAACGTTACTCCTCATCGCTATTCTTCAGCATTCCCAATAACTTATACGTCTCATTCATCACAATGCTTTTTGCAGGAACCTGTTCAAGACCTTGCAAGATCTGAGTTTTACCTCCATAGGTCAATCCCGTTTTAACCGGTGTCATGCGAAGCACACCTTCTTCCTGTTTTACAAAAACATACTGACTGTTTCCAAACCGAACTATAGCTTCGTCGGGTAACACCTTTGAATTTGTAGACTCAACTTGGACTTCAGCTTCAATGTACATGCCAGGTAGAAGCTCTGAATGCTTACCGTTGAAATGACAATGTGCAATGGCTGTTCTATCATCATCTACCCCACTGTTTACAATAATCACTGTGGCGGGATAAACCTGAGCAGGATTGTTAATAGAGTGAACCTTCACCTCACTTCCTTTCTTTATATAAGGTAGATCTTTTTCAAAAATGGTGAGAGCAGCATGAATATCACTGGGATCAATCAATTCAAAAAGCGTTTCAGTTGGTTCAGCATATTTTCCTATGTTCACGTTTACCTTTGAAACGTATCCATTGATTGGAGAACGGATGACAGCCTGACCGGCCATGGTTTGAGATGACAAGCCTGCTGGATCAATCCCGATCAACTTCAACTTCTCTTCCAATGCCCGCAATGAGACCCGTTGCAAATCCAATTCAGCTTCCGACTGCTGAAGATTTTTAAGAATACCAGCTTTATTGTCGGATAACGATTTTTGTCGACTGAAATCTTGATTCGCTAATTCTAATTTCGTTTTGGCGCTCAAATACTCTTGTTGCAGTTGAACGATGGATTGGTTTTCCATTACTCCGATCACCTCACCCTTTGAAACCTTCATCCCAGGAATCAATTTTGTACTTTTCAAATAGCCCCCAAGAGGAAAATTGACGGATACCCTATTTTGGGGAGGGAGATCAATTTGACCTTGTAGCCGAATCCAATTGCTCATAGATTCTGTAGTAATATCTCCATAAAATAAAGTGAGCGCTTTCACCTTATCCAATGGAATATCGGTTACTGCCTCTTCAGAATCTACTTCTTGCTCAGTTGACTTTTCTCCCGAACAGGCTATAAGAAGTGTGATTAGCAATAGCGTTACATAAACTTTCGTTTTCATTTCAATTATTTTTCAGATAAGTATAAATATTCAGCCCAGGTTAATTGATATGTTAAGATGGCATCCAATAACAAGAGCTCCGTCTGTAAAGCTTGAGAAATATAAATCGTTCGTTCGGCAAAGGATATTTCACCAGATTGAAATCGTTTGGATTCAATTTCAGTTATACTCCGAGCAGCCTTTTGGGCTTCATTTTTCAGCATCAAATAACTCCGGTAACCAACGTTCAATTTATCTACGGTATTGCGAAGTTGCAAATTGAGTTTTTCCTTCTGCGACTCTACTTCCAATCCATAATACTGCTCATATTGCTTTGAGGCATTTATTTTTGCTTTGGCATTGCCATTGAAAAGAGGCAATGACATTCCAAATTGATAAATACCAAAACGACTAGCTGCTCCATAGTATTTTTGAGAGATGCCATCCGGACTTTGCCATCCTACAATGGAGAGATTGCTATAACCCAGATTCAAGCCAGGCACGAGGGCATTTTTCTCAGAAGTAGTCAGCTGTTTTTGCTGTTCTAAGGTGGCATTTGCCACTTCCAGCAGCGGGTGAGAACTCAGATCCATATCGCCAGCAGCAGGTTGCAATGCCTTAGGCATTTCATCGATCAACTCGATTGCTTCACTCGTACGTAAAATGGTTTTTAATTTTTCTACTGTATTGTGGCGATCTTGCTTCAAGAGAAGAAGTTGATTTTGAAATGAAATCAACTGCAATTCAATACTGTTTAGCTGACTCGTAGAAATCTCACCAACAGAATCCTGAACTTTTGAAATCCTTCTCCACTCCTGATATTGCAAGAGAAACTCATTTAAAACCTTTTCACGCCTATTTTGATCTAATATGGAATAGCAGAGTTGTCGGATTCCCCACTGCAATTCTTTTCTCTCCCAGGCTTTGGTTTTTTCTTGTAAGCTTAGTGCTGAAGCGTAGTAGTCTTTTTGTCGACTGTACACAATTGGTAGCTTAAATTCCTGATTGATAAAGAAACGTGTATCTCTAAACGCGCTGTTTATATTTCCATACTCACCACCTACAAGGGTTTTTGGAAGTTCAACAGGCTTTTTTTGGAGTTCGGCTATCGATGTAATTTTCTTATCGGCCATTTTTAAAACAAGCGCTTGCTGATCCGCCCACTTCAATATGCTATCAATTGAAATTGAATTGGCTTTTGCAGTATTTGCTACTGACTTTTCCTGTGCAAATCCAACTCCAAAACTTAAACTAAGTAGTAAAGCAACTACCATGGAACGAGGAACTCTAGCCTTTCTGTTTTCTAGCCATACATAAAGAACGGGAAGTACAAAAAGAGTGAGGATGGTTGCGGAAATCAATCCTCCTATAACAACAGTGGCCAATGGCCGCTGTACTTCAGCACCAGAACTTGTACTAAGTGCCATGGGTAAAAACCCAAGTGAAGCTACGAAGGCTGTCATCAGCACAGGACGAAGTCGCGTTGAGGCACCCTTGAGTACTATATCCTGAATATTCATATTGGATTCAGTTTTGAGTCGGTTGAATTCATTGATTAATACGATACCATTCAATACGGCCACTCCAAATAAAGCAATAAACCCAACACCGGCTGAAATGCTAAAAGGCATATCACGTATCCAGAGGAATACGATACCACCGATTGCCGACAATGGAATAGCGGAATAAATGATCAATCCATATTTCATTGATCCAAAAGAAAAATAGAGGATCAATAAAATCAATAAGAGTGCCAAAGGAACTGCAATCATCAATCGTTCTTTGGCTTCATTGAGATTTTTGAACTGCCCTCCGTATTGTACATAATACCCCGCTGGTAGCTTGATTCTTGAATTGGCGCGTTTCTGTACTTCTTCTACAACAGATTGTATATCGCGATCCCTCACGTTAAAACCAACCGTAATTCTTCTTTTGGCATCTTCGCGTTGTACTTGATTGGGACCTTCTTCGATGTTGATTTCAGCAACCTGATTTAAAGGAATTTGCATCCCACTTGCGTTTGTCAAGAGCATTCCTCGTATATCATCAAGGTCATTTCTGCTTGTTTCAGCAAGTCGAACAGTCAAATCAAATTTTCTATCGTTCTCGTAAATATATCCAGCGGATTCACCAGCAAGTGATGTTCGTATAGCTCTATTCACATCACTGATATGCAGTCCATAAGCCGCAATTGCAGGTTTATTGAACCGGATCACTACCTGAGGCAGTCCCGTTACACGTTCTACAAAAATATCCTTGGCACCTTCAACCGTTCGAATCACATCATGAAATTCGGCTGCATATTTTGCCAATGAATCAAGATTCTCGCCAAATATTTTACAAACAACGTCTTGCTTGGCTCCTGCAATAAGTTCATTGAAACGCATCTGAACAGGATACTGAAATCCACCTGTTAAACCCGGAACCTTACCAAGCGCTTCGCTCATTTTATTAGCCAATTCATCGTAGCTCTTGGCACTGGTCCATTTGCTCTTGTCTTTTAGATTTACAATGATATCAGTCATCTCAATAGGCATAGGATCTGTAGGAATCTCACTGGCACCAATTCGGGTAACTACTTTTTCAACTTCAGGAAATTTTTGAATCTCATGAGCGGCTTTTGTTGTAACATCGATGGTTTCTTGAAGTGAGCTACCCGTAATAAGTCTTGCATCAATTGCAAAATCACCCTCTTCCAACTCAGGTATGAATTCTCCACCTAAGCGTGTTGAAATGGCAATGGAGATGCCTAATAAAACCAGCGAAGCAAGAATCACTTTTTTGGGGTGATCAAGCATAGGCGCAAGAAAGCGAATCAGGATGGCTTGTAGTTTGTGGAGTATGCGATCCGAGATTGTGTTTTCATGTTTTAATTTCTTACTGAGCACCAAACTGGTCATCATCGGCACATAGGTGAGCGATAGAATAAACGCTCCTATCAATGCAAGAGCAACCGTTTGAGCCATGGGTTTGAACATCTTTCCTTCGATACCGGATAAACTTAAAATGGGGATGTATACGATAAGAATGATGATCTGACCAAATACAGCTGCGCGCATCATGCGACCAGCAGATTGCTCAACGGTTTGATCCATCTGAGTTTGTTGCAATACAAGCCCTTCATTTTTATTTGAATGCAACCGGAATAAAACAGCTTCTACGAT
>JAULVY010000006.1:0-7180 GCA_032110825.1 Chitinophagaceae bacterium
CAGGAAGACCACAAGATTTAAATAATAAATTTTCAACACGCTATTTGGATATACCGAACGAGCCATTGTTTCCATTTGGATATGGCTTGAGTTATTCGCGTTTTGATTACAGTGATTTTAGATTGAGTACAAATGAGATGGGTAAGACGGGTTCAATCAAAGCAACGGTTCGCGTTACCAATACTGGAAAATACGATGGAGCCGAAGTTGTACAGCTGTATATTGAAGATAAGGTTCGAAGCATCACGCCTCCAGCAAAAGAATTAAAAGGGTTTCAAAAAATTAGCTTGAAGGCAGGTGAAAGCAAGCAGGTTGAATTTCTGATTACGGGTGAGATGCTGAAATTTTGGAATGCGAATATTCAGTATGTTTCTGAACCAGGTGAATTTGGAGTACACGTAGGCGGCAATAGTAGAGATTTGCAATCTGCATTGTTTACCTTATTGAATTGATGTTTAGGAAATTTTGTTTCATCAATAAAAATACATGAAGAGGCATTGGTTACTCAGTTTATTTGTATGCTGTTTTTCGCTTTTGTACTCATCAGCACAAGAAAAGCCCAACATCATATATATTCTGGCTGATGACTTAGGCTACGGAGATTTGTCGGTTTACAATAAGAAGAGTAAAATCAAAACTCCTCATCTTGATCAATTGGCCAAGCAGGGTGTTCGTTTCACAGATGCGCATTCACCTTCTTCGGTATGCACACCCACTCGTTATTCGATTCTGACGGGTCGCTATCCATTTCGAAGCAAGCTTCCTGTTGGTGTTTTACAGGGGTATAGTCGGCCATTGATTGAAACCGATCGAATGACGGTAGCAAAACTTTTACAGGAAAACGGATACAATACTGCGGTTATTGGAAAATGGCATTTGGGATTGGGATGGAAGCCCAAAAGAGAGTATGCGCATTTATTGAATGTACCTGGATATGGTATTCAAACGGAAATGCGACCTGAACATATTGATTTTGATGCAGAATTGGAACTGTCTCCCAATACGCATGGATTTGATTACAGTTATGTTCTTCCAGCATCCTTGGATATGCCACCTTATGTATATGTTGAGAATAAAAAGCTGGTAGAGAGGTTAACATCCACTACACCCGGACAAAAACCGGATACGGCATATGGTGGAGCATTTTGGAGAGGGGGACTTCAATCTAAATCTTTTGATTTTTACGGAGTGCTTCCTCATTTTACAGCAAAAGCAAAAACGTTTATTGAGCAACAATCAAATCGAAATCCTTTTTTCCTCTATCTGCCATTTCCTTCACCGCATACACCCTGGATGCCCACCGAAGAATATCGCGGAAAATCAGAGGCTGGTGAGTATGGAGATTTTGTACAACAAATGGATGCAGCTGTGGGCAGCATACTGCAAACTTTGGATAGTATGGGATTATCCAAGAATACAATTGTAATTTTTACTAGCGATAACGGTCCGTATTGGAGAGAAGATCATATAAAGCAATTTAATCATCGTGCAGCAGGAGATTGGAAAGGAATGAAAGGAGATGCTTACGAAGCCGGACATCGAGTTCCATTTATCGTTCGGTGGCCCGAAAAGATGAAGGGCAACCAAACAAATCCTGCATTGATTTCCCATGTCAATTTTATGGCAACCGTTTCAGACTTGTTGCAGGTCAATTCTCCAAAGTACAAAACAGAAGATAGCTATTCTATGCTTCCGCTTTGGTTAGGCCAATCCAGTGCAGTTGAAGGTCAGGATGCTGTTGTTCAAAGTTCGTCCATGGGTTATTTTGCTGTTCGCAGCGGGGATTGGAAATTAATCATGGGCTTGGGTTCCGGAGGGTTTAGTTATCCCAAGCAATATGCTGCTGCTTCGGGTGAAGCTCCCGGTCAACTGTATAATTTGCGCAAAGATCCTGAGGAGAAAGAAAATGTATACGGGATCAACCCTGAAGTTGTAGATCGACTAAAAAAACGATTGCAGGAAATACGTGCTAAATAAAATTCAGGTTTTGGGCCAGTCGATTTCTATTCCCTGCGTTTGAATGAATTGTTGAAAGGATTTTAAATCCGTTTCGTTATTTCTGATCTCCTTGGGAAGTTTATTTGTCTTTTTTGCAAATGCAATCAAACACCCCACTGCTTCTCCAATACTCCATTCAACGGGATGTAAACGATAGCATCCATTGGTGATATGGGTAGTTCCGATGTTTTTATTTGCAGGAAGTAAATTGGTTGTTTCAATCGGGATCAATGCACCCAAAGGAATTTGAAATGGAACAGATGGAAAATCAATATAGTTGTATCCATTGCAGGTTGGGTGAAGATCAATGGGGTAGTATCCAATTCCAACACTGTCGTGAAAAGCAACCGCTCCACCATTGCATTTGGGTGCAGTATTTGAAGCAGATTGAACTTGCCCAACATGTTCTTCTTTGATAGTAAATAGCGCCTTGATTCTTCTGGATTCTCGGATATAAGGGTATTTGGCCAGTCCATCTTCTGTTCCCATCACATCTTTTCTCAGTCGAATCCCGGGCCAGCCTTTTCCTCCATCAGGACGATCTACTTCTGTTTGCAGCCAATACAAAAGCGAGAGGCTAAGTTGCTTGGCTTTTTCAACATGTTTATTGAATTCTTTTTCAGGTACATCAATGATGTTACCAAGCATATAGTCGTTCTGTGGCCAGTTGATTATGGTGATATCACCTTTGTAAACACCAGGTGTGAAATTGTATCTGTTGATAATTTTCCGATAGTTCCAAAGGTTCAATACATCTCCAGTAGGATTGCCTTCTGGGTGAAAGCCCAATGTTTTGGGTTCTAATGTTGATGGATAGGTATAGGTAAGGCTCAATAATTTTCCAGGCCATGCAGGAGAGAGATTGGGAATGTGGGTTCTCCAAAATTCATAGGATTCTGGTTTTTCTATGGTATGATCTTCACCCGGCACATAATCAACAGCAAAGCATACGGTAAAGGATTGGTTGTTGGTGGGATCTGTTTTTTCAGGTGCATGCAGTTCACCGGTTTCTGTTTTGGATTCAGTGCCTGTAACGTAAGCAGTATTTGTCAGTGGAAGCAATTCTCCTGATTCGGTAGCATCTATAAAATAATCGCCTTCCAAACTCATCTCTTTTTTCGTCTTCAAACAAGTGGCGGATAGACGAATTACTTTTTTTTGCTCTGTATGTGCTTTTTTAATCTTGTGTTCGGTTAAGAGTATAAGTTGACCGTTGCTTAAATAGGGACTCAACATATCAATCATCACATTCCAAGCAATACGTGGCTCATGACACAATCGGGAAACAGCTCCATCACCAGGGTTAAGGTTGGATCGTTGTTTTGCGTTGTCCGTTAACGGATAATGTTGCTTGTAGTGGGTGCGGACAGCCTCTCTAAATGTTCTATACGATAGCGGAGCTCCATGTGTTTCTATCCATTTGTGCTCATCTGGGGGTACACCTTGCGATGTAAGTTGACCACCTATCCAATCCGTTTCTTCAGTCATGATGACTTTCAGTTGATTTCTCAACGCTGCCAATGCGGAAGACACGCCCCCCAAGCCACCGCCTGCAATAATGATATCTGCTTTCATCTACACAATTTATTGAAATTATAATTATCTTAATCCGTATAAATTAACCCCAATGTCAAATCAACAATCAAACAGTCTTTTTGGTATTTCCCTCATTGCCGCTTTGGCGGGATTCATTTTTGGATTTGATATGGTTGTTATTTCTGGAGCCGATAAAGCCATTCAAGAATTGTGGCAGACTTCGGTTTGGTTTCATGGATTTTTTATCATGTCGATGGCACTATGGGGTACTGTTCTCGGATCGATATTTGGAGGTGCTCCCACAGAAAAGTATGGTAGAAAAAAAGTTTTACTCTTGGTGGGCCTTTTGTTTACTCTATCTGCAATAGGTTCAGCCTTGGCCCAAGACCCCTATACCTTTTCCTTTTTTAGATTGATTGGTGGAATTGGAATTGGTATTTCCTCTGTAGCGGCGCCCACCTATATCTCTGAAATTTCTACTCCTGCATCAAGAGGAAGATTAGGTGCTATGTACCAGTTCAATATTGTATTTGGAATTTTAGTTGCTTATTTGTCTAACTATTTTTTAGAAGGCTTTGGAGGAGAAAACGATTGGAGGTATATGCTTGGGGTGATGATTATCCCTTCATTGATCTATGCTTTAATGGTTTTTGGAATTCCAGAAAGTCCACGTTGGTTGATCAGAAATAAGGGAGATGTTGATCAGGCACGAAGCATCATGAATAAGTTGGGTATGGAAGGTGCAGAGGATTTAATTCGCGATCTGAAATCAGATGAGAACATTCATACTGCTCCCCAAGTTCGTTTCTATCAAAAACGAAACAATCGAATCATCATGTTGGCCTTTATGATTGCCTTTTTCAATCAGGTTTCTGGCATTAATTTCATCTTGTACTATGCCCCTCGGATTTTGGCTGCAGCAGGTTTAGCTCAACAGGAATCTCTGTTGAATTCTGTTGCAATCGGAGGCACCAATCTTGTTTTCACTTTTGTTGGATTGTATCTCATTGATCGAGTGGGAAGAAAGACCTTGTTGATTTGGGGTTCATTGGGGTATATACTCAGCCTCTCCATGGTGGCCTATGCATTTTATGCATCGGCGAGTCCGGAATTTTTACTCGCCTTTCTTCTTTTATTCATTGCTTCACATGCTGTTGGTCAAGGTGCTGTGATTTGGGTTTTCATTTCTGAAATTTTCCCAACATCCATTCGAGCAAGGGGACAAGCACTTGGAGCCAGTGTTCATTGGGTATTTGCTGCATTGATTACCCTGATTGCACCTGTATTCATTGATGATCAGAACGGAATTTTCAAAGAGAATCCCTGGCCCATTTTTGCATTTTTTGCGGTGATGATGAGCTGGCAATTGTTTTGGGTACTGACCAAAGTACCGGAGACAAAAGGAATTTCATTGGAACAGCTTGAAAAAGACTTAGTGAAATGATGAGCAAACTTCAAGGACAATTATTCTTATTTTTTCTACTTCTTGCTTCCTTCCAAATAAAGGCCCAACCTTTTTTAAAAGATGTGCAGGCATTTGAAGCGCAAGATCGAATTGAAAAACCTGAGCCTGGAGGAATTTTATTCATCGGAAGTTCATCGTTTACCAAATGGCAAAATGTTGGCGATTGGTTTCCGGATAAGCGGATCATCAACCGAGGATTCGGAGGGTCTTCGCTTCCTGACCTAATCCGGGTTTTTGATAAAATCGTAACACCTTACAATCCCATTCAGGTTGTGGTTTACTGCGGGGAAAATGATGTTGCATCATCACCTTCCATAACTGTTGATACTGTTTTGCAACGATTCAAGACATTGCATCAGATGATCCGCAAGCAATATCCAAAGGCTCGCATTTCATTTGTATCCTTAAAACCGAGTCCAGTTCGCGCATCTTTTTTGAAAACTGTGAAATCAACGAATGCTGCATTACAACAATTCTGTTCAAAGAGCAAGAACACTGATTTTATTGATGTGTATACCCCTATGCTCAATACAGATGGAAGTTTCAAAGAAGAATTGTTTGTTGAGGACCGCCTGCACATGAATGAAAAAGGGTATCTGATATGGCAAAAAGCTATTTCTCCTTTTTTGATTCAAACCAAAGAGTTATCTGTTCGAAAAGATATAAGCAAAAGACCCAATATCATTTGGTTGAGTGTTGAGGATATGAGTCCGAGGTTGGGCTGTTATGGTGATTATACTGTACCTACGCCCAATATCGACCGTTTAGCCAAAGAAGGTATTTTATTTTCCAATACGTTCACAACGGCTGGTGTTTGTGCTCCCAGCAGAAATGCAATTATTACAGGTAGAATTCAGACCAGCAACGGGGCACATAACATGCGTACTTTAATGAATACGTATCCTGAGCAAACGGGATTGCCAAAGAGTTATTCCGTTGTAATGCCTACAGAAGCAAAACATGTAGGAGAATATTTACGATCAGCTGGATACTATTGCACAAACAATTCAAAAACTGATTATCAATTTGAAGAATCCGTGTCGTTTTGGGATGAAAATGGAAGCAAGGCGCATTATCGTAATCGAAAAAAAGATCAACCCTTTTTTGCTGTTTTCAATTCTATGATTACACATGAAAGTCAAGTTTGGGATAGAAGTAAACGTCCACTACGTGTTGATCCAAGTAAAGTTAACGTACCTCCACTATATCCGGATACCGATTCCGTTCGTTTGGATATTGCTCGGTTTTATACCAATATATCTGAAATGGACGATTGGGTTGGTGAGCGAATAAAAGAGTTGGAGGAAGATGGATTGCTGGAAAATACAATTGTGATGTTTTGGTCTGACCATGGCGATGGCTTGCCGTACATAAAACGAGAAATTACGGATCGAGGAATTCGCGTTCCCTTTATCGTTCGCTTTCCTGCTAATAATGAGCAAAAAGGCAAAACCCTATCTCGCTTAACATCTTCATTGGATTTTGCACCAACTGTTTTATCGCTTGCAGGCTTGAGGCCACCTGCTTCCATGCAAGGGAAAGCAATTTTTGGTGATTACGCGGATACCTCTGGTCATGCGTATGTATTTGCTGCGCGGGATCGAATGGATAGTGAATATGATCGGGTTCGTTCTGTTCATGATGGTCGCTATCAGTATGTATATAATTATTATCCAGAGCTTCCCCGCTATATGGATTTATCTTATAGAAAACAGCAGCCTTCCATGCGCGATATATTGAGATTGAAAGAGAAAGGTCAGTTGAATGCTGTTCAAATGAGATGGTTCGAGCCCAAGAAGAATAAAGAAGAGTTATATGATGTGAAAGCAGATCCCTATCAGCTGAATGATTTATCTCAACATCCTAATTATACAGAAGTATTGAAGCGCTTTCAAGTTGTATACCAAAACTGGCAAAAGCAGGTTGTTGATATGGGATCTATCGATGAAAAAGAAATGATTCGGCAAATGTGGAAGGGTAGAACATCACCTCCAGTTACTTCTGATCCTTTGATCTTTGTTGCCAATGATAAGGTAGGTATTGCCACAGAAACAGCCGGCTCCTCCATTGCTTATAAGCTAGTTGATGCAAGCGGAAAAATTTCCGATAGATGGGAAGTCTATTCGGGCCCCTTTGTCATTCAGAAAAACCAACAGATCATTACTCAAGCTCATCGCATTG
>JAULVY010000007.1:0-6396 GCA_032110825.1 Chitinophagaceae bacterium
GGGGGTGGGTTGTGTAAACCCAAGTGAATGAATGCCTTGTAGTAGTGACGCTTCAATTCCTAACTCTTCAAAATTCATAATTAATTTTTGCAAAGGTAAATCTATTCGGCCAGATCAAAATTCGGTAAAGATAAAATGCTGTAAATCAATTAAATAAAAAAGTCATCCCGTAGAAACGGGATGACTTTAACGATTGCTTGCCATATGAAAAAAAGCTTACTTGGCTGTAGCTGTATCAGCAGCAGCAGTTGTGTCAGCAGCAGCAGTTGTGTCTACAACAGCGGCTGTATCAACAGCAACAGCAGATGAGTCAGTAGCAGGAGCTTCTTCAGAACCTCCACAAGATGCGAGAGCAGCGATAGCCATGATTGCGAATAACTTTTTCATTCTTTTGGGTTTTTTGAAAGTTAAAATTGAATAATTGTTAGTTAATACGCGAAGTAAAAGAAAGTAACCCTAATATGGAAAGATTTTTTTTGTTCTTTTGTGGGTTACAAAAAGACACCCCAACGTATTAAACTAAGCATAGTGGCTATATCCGAACAGGAATTGGAGGTTTTTAGGGCTGTTGGAAACAACGACAAGGCTGCGATCGAGGCTGTATATAAAGAAAACTACAGTCTGATCCAACATTTCGTAATCAGCAACAACGGAAGTGAAGACGACGCACGGGATGTTTTCCAGGAAGCCATGATGGTGCTCTATGAAAAGTCGAAGTTGCCTGAATTTGAACTAACCTGCCAAATCAGAACCTATTTGTACTCTGTGTGCAGAAGGCTGTGGCTCAAGAAGTTACAACAAAATAGGCGAATCGAAAGTCAGGTCGAGCTGTTTGAAAAAGTAGTACCCGTTGAAGAAGACCTTGAGGATCATGAGAAGATGAATCATCAGTATCAAATCATGAGAACCGCAATGGGTAAAATCGGGGAACCTTGTAAAAGCTTGATCGAAGCCTTTTACGTACACCGAAAAAACATGCTTGAAATTGCAGGTTTCTTTGGGTACACCAACGCAGACAATGCAAAAAATCAGAAATACAAGTGTCTGGTACGCTTGAAAAAACTGTTTTTTGCTCAGTATAAAAATATTTAAACACGAACCATGGATCAACTCCAATTGGCTGAAGTAGCAGAAAGGTATCTCTTAGGACAAATGGACCCTCAGGAAAAGATGGCATTTGAAGAGATGAGAAAAAACAATCCTGAATTGGATCAAGCTGTGGTTGAATACCATTTCTTTTTGGAAGAAATGGATCGTTATGGTGAAGTGAAAAGATTCAAGTCCAGTTTATACGACACCCACCACACGCTTCAGGAAAATGGCGATATCAAAGTATTGCAGCTCAAGGCCAGCACACGTATTTTAAATATGTGGGCCAAATACCGCAGGGTCATAGCGGTTGCAGCCTCTATTGCAGGTATCACAGCCCTATTCATCAGCGGTATGCTTTCTGTGTTTAGTCCCAAAACCCCATTAAGAGACCTCGAAGAGTTGAGAAGAAAAGTAAGCAACTTAGAAAAACAATCCAGTAACCAGAGAGCCGAAATCAATCGGTTTAAATCGAAAATCGATCCTTCCTCAGACGTTCGTTTTGGTGGTACTTCATTCATGGTTGATCCCAAAGGTTATTTGGTTACCAGTGCTCACGTAGTAAAAGGTGCAAATAAAGTATATGTGCAAAATGTTGAAGGAAGAGATTTCCTTACAGATATCGTTTACCAAGATGCCGTTTCAGATATTGCGATCTTAAAAATTAACGATGCAGATTATGTTCCTGCTAAAACGCTTCCTTATGGATTTAGCAAATCCATGACGGAACTCTCAGAGCCTGTGTTCACTTTGGGCTACCCCAAAAACGAAATTGTATATAACGAAGGATACTTAAGCGCAAAGACTGGTTTAGATGGAGACACCATGGCTTGTCAAATTACCATCACAGCCAATCCCGGAAACAGCGGAGGACCTGTTCTCAATAAAAATGGAGAGGTGATTGGTATACTAAACGCAAGGCAAGCATCGGCCAATGGAGTTGTTTTTGCAACCAAATCCAAAAACATTTATCGCTTGATTGAAAATTTAAAAGAAGTCGATAAAGACATTTCAATCAAACTCAAAAACAATTCTGCAATCAAAGGCGCTAATCGCAGTCAGCAAGTTAAAGAAGTGCAAGACCATGTTTACATGGTGAAAGTTGTGCTTGGCTAATGAGCATTAGCTCCAAAGGACTGCAGGGTATTCTCCATTTGCCAATAATCGATCAATCCCTTCTTTCACGGCAGGTGCATCCTCTTTATAGGTAACCCCAAACCAAATAGCGGTAGTTGGAATTGCTTCAATACGCCCATCTCCTTCTTTTATAAAATGATCAGCTACAATCGGAATGAAAAATTCAGATTTTTCTTCCTGCCCATGTTCCTTCAAAAAAGAATTGAATAGATTCTGCGTTAAATCAAAAATAGAAGAATCAAAACACCAGAAGTTCATTGAAACCATGGTTTGAGCAGCTAACTCAACCGGTAAATGTCCATCTCCACAACGGATAACTCCACCATCAACAGCAATATTCAAACGTTCGGTTACACTCAACAGATCTCCATCTTCATTTAACTGACATACGCCCCGATTCACTGTGCCGTGTGAAGAAAGTGTTTGTTGTAACGCATACCCTACAATGGCGTAGTGATTGCTTGTGCATGTGTTGGATAAGAAAGTATATGCTTTTTCAAACGCATCACGACCGTAAAAATCATCCGCATTGATGACTGCAAAAGGCTCATGGATGGTTTCCGCTGCACACAGAACAGCATGCGCTGTGCCCCAGGGTTTGGTCCGATCGTCTCTTCTGTTGTACCCATTCAAGTGAGCATCCAAATGTTGATATACGTATGCCGTTTCAATTTTCCCTTTCAACTTGGGCTCAAAAACAGCTTTAAACTGTTCTGCAAAATCCTCACGGATTACAAAAACAACCTTTCCAAAACCTGCACGAATAGCATCATAGATTGAAAAATCCATGATGGTTTCGCCTTGCGGTCCGAAAGATTCCATTTGTTTCATTCCTCCATATCGAGAGGCCATTCCGGCAGCTAAAATCAAAAGAGAAGGTTTCATCTGAATAAATTGGAAAGCGAAATTAGTCTAAAAAGCAATCTCCAAAATCCGAAATTTGCTGTTCATGACATCCCCCTCTATTCAAATCATCAGAGATCAATTTACGGAAGATGCCGGTGTAAAAGCAGCTGTGCTCCGACTCGATCAAATCCACCCCATCGTTTCAGGAAATAAGCTTTTCAAACTAAAGCCCTATTTGGATTTAGCCGTTCAAACCCGTTGCAATGAGGTTGTAAGTTTCGGAGGAAGCCATTCCAATCACTTGGTAGCCTTGGCTTATGCATGCAAGGAAGCCTCTCTTAGGTGTACAGGAATTATCCGAGGGGAAGAACCAGCTCAACTATCTCCAACTTTGTTGGATTGTATTTCATATGGTATGAAAATGAAATATGTGGACCGAAAAACATTTCGCGATCTACTACAAGACCATTCACCACTTCAAAATGAACAGACACTGATTATTCCAGAAGGAGGATACGGTGAGCTGGGTATGCTGGGGGCTTCAACCATGATGCAACTGGAAGGTGTTGCAGAATATGATACAATACTAGCTTCCACTGGCACAGGAACCATGGGAGCTGGATTGATCTATGGATCAAAATCACACCACTATATTCATTTGGTTTCGGCGTTAAAAAACAACGAGAGTATAAAACAAGAAATCAGCACCTTGTTATCATACGAGCCCACTAATGCGACAATTCATTTTGGATACGACATGGGTGGATACGCCAAAAAAAACGAAGAACTCATTCATTTTATGAATGAACTCTTTCAAAATCATGGAATCCCGACAGATATCGTGTATACCGGAAAACTTTTTTATGCATTCTATCAGATGCTTCTAAAGCAAGTATTTAAAAAGGACTCTTCCATTTTAATCATACACAGCGGAGGACTTCAAGGAAATAGATCGATCAAAAATGGCATACTTGCATTTTGAGGTTTGCCTTTACCTTTGCACATCATGGTGATTAAAAAAACAAGCTTTCTTTTTCTCTTTTCCATCATGCTGATTGCTGAGCTCACCTCTGCATATGGGCAGCAGGTGTTACCTGAGTTTAGCGTTACCGATAGAAATGGAGTAGTCATCATTGGATGGAATAATACACATCAAGACCTTACTCAATTGATCATTCAAAAGTCAATCGACTCTGCAAAAGGCTTCCGATCGATAATGAGTATGCCTGACCCTACTTCATTTTCAAATGGGTATGTTGATAAAAAACCCGGAGCCAATCAATACTATTACCGCATATTTTATGTTTTTCCAGGTGGACGCTACGCGTTCACAGCAGCTAAAAAATCAAAGCCCATAGAATTCGATGCATTATCAAACAAAGCTTCAACAAAAGAAGTTATTGCATCTAAAATCGAATCCATAAAGAGCCTACCCACCTCCAAAGAGCTTCTTGCTTCTTCAAAGCCTACACCAAAAATCGATAGTATAGTAAAAGAATATGTTTTTACTCCTTCCTCATTTGTGTTTACCGATAAAGATGGAAATCTTTCCATATCACTGCCAGACGCAGAGAAAAAGAAATTCAGCGTCCATGTATTTCGTGAAGATGGAACCGAGTTGTTTCGAATTCGCAATATCAAGGAGCCGCAATTGCTGATCGACCGCTCTAATTTTTATCATAGCGGCTGGTTTAAGTTCACTTTATACGACAATGCAATTCTGAAAGAAGAAAATAAATTCTTTATACCGCCGCTTGGGAAATAAGCTTAGCGTCAAATACCTGTTCTACGTACGTTAAAATTTTTCCCTTCACTTCTTCCAGATCAACTTTTTTCCCCAACTCTTTTTCCAATGAAGTAACTTGTTTATCGGGGATACCACAAGGAACAATGAGGTTGAAGTATTGAAGGTCGGTATTCACGTTGAGAGCAAATCCATGCATCGTAACCCACCGACTGCAGCGGACACCCATTGCACAAATTTTTCTTGCCTTGATCTTCACATCAGGATCTAACCATACTCCTGTTTCTCCGGCACTTCTTTCTCCCTTTAATCCGTAATCCGCCAACGTTAAAATGATAACTTCTTCCAAACTTCTCAAATACCAACCGATATCGGTTTTGAATTTCTCCAAATCAAAAATCGGGTATCCTACAATTTGCCCCGGTCCATGAAAAGTAATATCACCCCCCCTGTTGGTGGGATAGTATCCAATGTTGCGCTGAATAAGTTCCTCTTTGCTGATCAATACGTGCTCTTCTTTTCCACTTTTGCCAAGTGTATACACAGGAGGATGCTCGCAGAACAAAAGCAAATGACGGGTTTCTTCAACAGCGTGTCCCTTTGCTTTTTGCATTTTCAGCGAGGTGTTGCTCGTCAGTACTTCTTCTTGGTATTTCCAAGCATCACCGTACTCTATTATTCCCAGATCCTTAAACTCCACCTCTTGTGTCATATGCTTATTGGTTAACAAACCCATTACCTTTGCAAAAATACGAATCAAAAGCCAGTGAAAGAAAGTTATCATAACGACGAATCACAGATTGAACAGGGATCTGAAGATCTTTATGAAAGGCTAATCCTGATTGTAGACAAAGGGCAAGAGCCGCTGCGAATTGATAAATTCTTACTTGTTCGGGTTCAAAATACATCAAGAAACAAAATACAACGTGCAATTGATGCCGGCATGGTACTTGTAAACGGACAAAAAATTAAGTCGAATTACAAAGTAAAACCAACAGATCAAATTATTTTTTATTCCGACACCGATCCGGAAACCTATGAGATTGTGCCGGAAAAAATGGATCTCAATATTGTTTACGAGGACAAAGATGTATTGGTAATCAACAAACCAGCCGGAATGGTTGTACATCCTGGATCTGGAAACTTTAATGGAACACTTATCAATGGTGTTGCCTATCATCTGCGTGAGCAAAATCCCGATTTGGATGAAAACAAATTACCGCGGTTTGGCATGGTGCATCGGATCGACAAAAACACCAGCGGGCTAATTTTGCTTGCCAAAACAGAACAAGCAGCTATACATTTGGCCAAACAGTTTTTTGAACATACAGTTCAGCGACGCTATATCGCTTTGGTTTGGGGAAACTTTGAAGAGTCCGAGGGCACTATTATAGGCAACGTAGGCAGAAACTTGCGATTCAGAAAACAAATGGATGTGTTTCCTGAAGGCGATTACGGGAAAGAAGCCATTACACATTTTACCGTAATCGAAAACATGCGGTATGTGAGTTTGATTGAATGCAGATTAGAAACGGGACGAACCCATCAGATCAGGGTTCACATGAAATACAAAGGCCATC
>JAULVY010000007.1:6406-14198 GCA_032110825.1 Chitinophagaceae bacterium
CATCCTTTGTTCAACGACGAAGTATATGGTGGAGACAGAATTGTAAAAGGAACGGTATTCACCAAATACAAGCAGTTTGTAGAAAATTGCTTTGAGCTTTGCAAGAGGCAGGCTTTGCATGCCAAAACCTTAGGTTTTATTCATCCAAGAACGGGAGAACAGATGCGCTTTGACAGTGAATTGGCAGATGATATGAATGCCGTAATTGAAAAATGGAGAAATTACTCCAATCAGTCCGAGAGATCATAAATGGTTGCGGTAAATAAACCGCGCTCACTTCCCTTAAGCATAACTCCCCATTGGCCATCGTAACGAATAAGTTTAGGATATAGATAATTTTTATACATCCCCATTTCAACTTGCATCGTAACATTGAAACGGTATACGCCAGCATTGTAGCTTAGTGTATAGTTTCGAGCCAGTACTTCAAATGATTCATAATCAAACCAGGTAGTCATTTGATCAATCACCACATTATCTTTTTTATAGAATGCTAAATCTGTTTTGGCGCTCAATATGAATAAATACGCTGGCTTTCCTTTGTACTCCTGAATGTCAATCGTAAAATCATAGAGATCCGCATGCGAGGGATCAAATATTTTTACTTTATTCCCCATGAGTGGAATTCCGGGAATATCTTTTCCGGGATTGAAAAAAAGCATTTTCAATTGCTCTTTGTGGCGATCGATTCCTTTTTTCCCCTTGATGTTTAATGCAAAATCACCAACAACATTACTCTCGCCACAAACGGTATCTCTTGCAAAAAAAAGTGAAGAATAGAGCTCAGCGGTGTAATACTTGTAATTCCCGCTAGCATCGTAAAAATCGCCGGTCGTTTTCTCTTCAAGCACATCGGTATATCGGCAAGACCTTGATGCCCATTGATGTGTTTTGCTATTCAAACTTGCCTCTACTCTTCCCTTTCTATCAAACATGCGCACGTCATTCAAGGCATTGAAATTGAGTATGCGTAAATTTTTAAATGCCTTGTAAAAGGTGGTATCGTTTTCTACACGTTTGATAAAACCGGGAACATTGGTTCCGCTGCGAACAACTACCGGAGTAAGCGTGACCTGTCGTCCTTCCGCATTCACCAAGGTATCCTTGGCTTGAGAAAAAGCAAACGAAGGAAATAGGCCAAAACACCATACGAAAATTAAAGTCGCGCGCATGAGCACAAAGATAGCCCAAGTTGCGACTATTGCTTTTTATTTCCCGTTTGCTGAATTTCTTTATTGACTTCAACCATATCCACTCCTTGTGAAAAATCGCCCAATAACCACTGACTGAAAAAGTCGCCCATTTTCCAGAAGAAATATTCTGTCATGTCGCCAAAACCATGTCGTTGTCCGGGCAACAACACAAACTCAAATCTCTTGTTGGCCTTGATCAGCGCATTGGCCATTCGAATGGTATTGGCCGGACTTACATTGTTATCAATATCACCTGTAGCCAACATCAATCTTCCTTTTAAATTTTTAGCGAGTTCAGAATTCTTTTCAATCTGATAGAGAAAGCTGGTATCCCCTTTATCATTAATCTGCTCCCTTACCCCATGGTGCTTTTCACTCCACCAGCGATTGTAAATATTATTCTCATGGTTTCCTGCAGAAGAAACAGCTACTTTGAAAAAGTCGGGATATACCAACATGGCTGCAGTGGACATAAAGCCTCCTCCTGAATGTCCATGAATACCCACACGATTGATATCAATATAAGAGTGGCGTTGCGACAATTGCTCAAGCACAGTCTTTTTATCTGCAAGTCCGTAATCCCGCAAGTTTCCATATCCATAATTGTGATACCATTTGGAGCGAGAAGGATGGCCACCGCGGTTACCCAAGGTTACAACCACAAATCCCAATTGAGCTAAGCGATCAATCCTGTCCATGCTTCTTCCAAATGCCTTATTCACCGACTCCGTTTGGGGACCTGGGTATACATAGGCAATGACGGGATATTTTTTAGTAGAATCAAAATCAAAAGGCTTGTAGATTACTCCATACAAATCGGTAATCCCATCATCTGCTTTTGCTTTGAATACTTCTGGAAATTTATATCCAGCTTGAACCAAAGAAGCGAGATCGGATTTTTCAAGATCCATGATTTTTTTTCCCGTGTAATCAAAGAGAGCAGATTCGGGAATGGTGTTTATCCTGGATGAATTGTTTACAAAGAATCGATTTGCATCATCTAAACTTGATGCGTGATCAAAGTTTCCAGCATTCAATAATTTCACACCAGAGCCATCCAATCCTGCTTTGTACATATGGAGATAATAGGGATCCTCTTCTTTTTCTTTTCCGTTGGCCGTAAAATAAACTACGCGTAATTTCTCATCCACCGATTCAATGTCCTCAACATGCCAGGGACCCTGTGTGAGTTGTGAGCGTAGTTTTCCATTTGAATCGTAATGATAGAGGTGTGCCCAGCCATCGCGCTCACTCCAATGCATAAACTCCTTACCGTTGTTGAAGAGTACAGGTTTGCGTATTTCAACATAGGTATTTAAACGCTCTTCTACCAACACCGTTACTTCACGTGTGCTTACTTGCAATGCACAAATATCAATACGCTTTAAATCTCGACTTGTTCTGCTAAAATACAACCGATTGTCATCGCCCAGCCAAACCGAAGGACGGTGCTCGTCGTCTCTTGCTTTCTTTTCTGGAGTTGCCGGCCACAAACCAATTTCCTGGTCTTTAAACAATGAGGTTGAAACCAAACTCATTTTTTTGTTTTGCATATCCAAAAGATGCAACTCACGTTGAGGAGCCTCTTTCTCACCTGGCATATGGTATTTGTAGGTTTCCAACGTAGGTCGCGGCTCTGCTACGCTATTGATCACCCACAATTCTTTTACGTTTCTGGAATCGGTTTTTAGAAGTGCTGCCCATTGAGAATTGGGCGACCAAAGCGCACCAACGTATTTCCTCTTTTTCCGATTGGTTAATTTCTCCACATTGGTTTCGCTATACGACTCACCAAAGCCATAGTTCTCAATTCCATCTTCGGTAAGTTTTTCTTCTACAATGGTGCTATCGTCCTCGTTTGCCAAAGCCTTTCTATAGTTAGCCGAATCCATTCGGTATAGATTGAAATTACGGGCAAAGAGCACCCATTTTTTATCTGGAGAAATGTTTGCCCAAGATGGCTTTGCTTTGGGCTTAAGATGGTCTTTGAGTTCTACCAATGAATCTTTGGCGATGTTGTATTCAAAATAAAAAACCTTTTTTTCTTTGGTTGGTTGAGCCGTTTTTTTTGTTGTGTCTTTTTTCTCAATCTCTTCTGTGCTTTTTACTTCAAAGCTGATCGATTGTTCTTCTTTGATGAATTTTAAGTTATCGATCGACAAATGTTTGCCATCAAAGGGATCTTTGACTATCCGCGTGAGCGCTGCAGCCAATTTATCGTTATCAAACATGGGTGTTTTGGTGAGCTTAACCGCGTCAACGATATACCATTTTTTCCCTTCGGTGGTTTCGTAGGTATACCAAAACTTAGATCCGTTTTTCATCCAATGCGGATCTACCGAAGTTGAAAAAATCATTTTCTCCAATTTCTTTGGAGAAAATCGGGCTGCCAATTCATAGTTGGCTTTTTGATGGTATGTAGATTGTGCAAAAAGACCAGTGTAGCAGATAAGACCCAAGTAAATTAAAAACTGTTTCATAAAGAATTCTTTTGGATGAGTCTAAAGATAGTGGCAAATTCCTTAATTTGGTTCAATCGACGTTCCATGAAAAAAATCATTTTACTGATCAGTTTAATCATGAATCAACTAGAGGAAGTAAAGACCCAAACGCTAAGCTATTTGGCACTTGGAGATTCTTATACCATAGGCGAAAGTGTTCCGATTTACGAAAGCTTCCCCTATCAAACAGTCCAGTTACTCAGAAAAAATGGACTTCAAATCCAGGCTCCAGAAATTGTAGCTAAGACTGGATGGACAACGGACGAATTGAAGAATGGAATCAGCAACACCAAGTTTCTTCCGAAATACGACATCGTGAGTTTGCTCATTGGTGTGAATAATCAATACAGAGGAAGGAGTTTAGAAGAGTATGGCAAGCAATTTGAAGAATTGTTGTTCAAAGCCATATCATTTGCTGGAGATAATAAAAAACATGTTTTTGTGATCAGCATTCCCGATTGGGGAGCCACTCCTTTTGCTGAAGGCAGGGATCGCAATAAAATTGCATCGGAGATAGATGCATTCAATGCGTTAAAAAAGCAAATAACCTTAAGACATCAGGTAGCATTCATTGAAATTACTGCAGGAAGTAGAGAAGTAAGTATAGATGGAACTTTAGTTGCACGAGATAAATTACACCCATCAGGTAAAGAATACGCTAAATGGGCAGAGAAATTGGCCAATGCCATTCAAGCTTCAACTAAACTATAGTCGCCCAAAGTATGCTCTTATCAATCGGAATAAGAAAATTCCGAAGAAAACGAGTAGCACAAATTTGATTTCTGCTTGATACTTTTTTAGAAAATTCTTGAACGTCATTTGGCCGAATTTAAATATAATTTCATTTGCTCAGCGTAGCCCATTGCCTTACTAGCAGCAACTTGAGCAAAGTCCTGATTTGAAGATGCAAAAATTATATCTCTACTAACATTAACAAGCAGTCCTACATCAGCATTCATGGCTTTACGGGAAATTTCTTCTAAACTCCCTCCTTGCGCTCCAACACCCGGAACCAAAAAGAAATGATGCGGAGCTATTTTTCTGAGGTTGATGAATTCATCGGAGCGTGTTGCTCCTACAACAAACATCAAATTTTCATTGCTTCCCCATTCAGCAACTTTGCGAATTACCTTTTCGTATACTCTTTCCTGTGGTTCACCGGCTAGTGTGTTCAACTCAAAATCAGCCGCACCTGGATTGGAAGTAAGTCCGAGTACAATGGCCCATTTACCCTCAAACTGAAGAAATGGCTTAACACTATCTTCACCCATGTAGGGCGCCACCGTGATGGCATCGAAAGGAAGGTTTTTTAAAAAAGCAATGGCGTACTGTGTGGATGTATTGCCAATATCTCCACGTTTGGCATCTGCTATACGAAAATGCGTATCGGGAATATAGTTAACAGTTTTCTCCATCGACTGCCAACCCTTAAGCCCCTGCGCCTCGTAAAAAGCAGTATTGATTTTATATGAAACACAATACGGAAGTGTAGCGTCAATGATCGCTTTATTGAAAGCAAAAATTGGATCCTCTTCGTCTTTTAAATGAGAAGGAATTTTTTCCAGGTCGGTATCCAGTCCAACACAGAGATAGGTTTGTTTGGATCTAATTTGTTCTACAAGTATTTTCCTATTCATGAAATACGAACTGAGTTCAATCTGGTTGCTGCGAAGATAATTCATTCGCGATGTTTTTAATCGCATCAAAAAAACCCCAAATTTCTGTATAGGTATTGTAAAGCGGAACGGGAGCAAGTCGGATTACATTCGGCTCTCTCCAGTCTACCATAAATCCTTTCTCAAATAAGCGATCGTAAACAAGCTTGCCATGCTTATGGAACAGGAGCGAAAGCTGACACCCTCTAGAATCCGGGGTAATGCATTGAAAGAGTTCTTGATTGATCTGATTGAGTAAAAAACGAATCCATTCACTCATCTGTTTTTGTTTCTGCAAAATCCTTTTCCAATCCGCTTCTTTAAACAGATCCAACGAAGCTTGCAAAGAGGCATACAACAACATCGAAGGCGTACTCAGCTGCCAGGCGCTGGCATCCGCTTCTGCAGCAAAGCGGTTCTTCATCAGAAAACGCTCACTTCGTTTGTACCCCCACCAACCAGCCAAGCGAATTAAATCGGATTTCAGATGCTTTTTATGGATGAAGGCGCCGGCTACTGCACCCGGACCACCATTGAGGTATTTGTATGAACACCAACATGCAAAATCAACATCCCACTCGTGCAAGGAAAGAGAAACATTTCCAATAGCATGTGCCAAATCAAATCCAACCATGGCCCCATTCCGATGAGCTGCTGCTGTAATTGCTTGCATATCCAGCACCTGCCCGTTGTAATAATTCAATCCCCCCATGAAAACCAAGGCCAGTTCATCGCCTGTTTTATCGATGGATTTGATGATATGATCGTGATCTAAAACCTGAGAATCGTTATTGGATTCCAATTCAATGATGATATCATCCGGATTCAATCCCAAGTGTTCAATATAGGATCGCACAGCATATTGGTCGCTTGGAAATGCTTTTGCTTCCATCAAAATCTTTTTCCGCTTTCCAGTTGGACGGTAGAAGCTCACCAACATCAAATGAATATTCACAGTGAGTTGGTTCATGATTGTAATTTCTTCCTGTTCTGCACCTGCAATCACTGCCATGGTTTCCAGCAATTGCTCATGTGCATTCAACCATGGATTCTTTCCTCTGAAAAAAGATTCAACACCTTCTTCATGCCATTGACCAAGAACAAGCTGAATATATTCTTGAGTTTTACGTGGTTGAAGTCCGAGTGAATTTCCCAAAAAATACACGCGCGACTTCCCTTCTTGTTCGGGTATTAAAAAAGAATTTCTAAATGAAGCCAATGGATCCATTTGGTCAAGCTGACTAGCATATGCCAAAGAATTTTCCATGTTTCGTTATCAGATTGTTCCTGTTCGGCCTCCATCAACCGGTATGGAAATTCCATTTAGGTAGGAAGCTGCAGGAGAGGCAACAAATGCGGCCACCGCGGCTATTTCACTGGGCATGCCGAAGCGTTTGGCTGGAACAGAATTCCTCATTTTTATTTCCATTTCCGCTTTGGTTACATTCTCTCTTCGTGCAAATCCTTCAGCCACAGCATCGAGTCGGCTTGTTGCAATAAACCCAGGCAATAGGCTGTTCACCGTTATGCCGTAAAAAGCCAATTCGTTTGATAGAGACTTGGACCAAGAAGCAACAGCAGCTCGGATGGTATTGGATACACCGAGGTTATCAATGGGGATTCGAACAGAAGTTGAAATCACGTTGATGATTCTTCCCCAGCCATTTTTTTTCATTGCGGGGATAACTGCCTGCGCCAATATATGATTGCAGACCACATGTTGCTGAAAGGCAGATTCAAATGCGTTGGTTTCGGCATCAGCAATTGCTCCGGGTGCAGGCCCTCCTGTATTGTTGATGAGAATATCAATTTCGGTATCACGAACAACATTTTCTATGCAGGTTCGAAGTTCTTCCTGTTGTTGAAAATCTACCGAATAAATCCGATGAGCTTGTTTGTGTTTAGTATTCAATGACGCCAAGGCCTCACGGAGAGAATTTTCATTTCTGGAAAGCAGGATACAGGTTGCTCCCAGCATCGACAATTCTTGAGCGATGGCTTTGCCAATTCCTTGAGAGCCACCACAGACCAAGGCTGTTTTTCCAATGAGTGAAAGTTCCATTTCTAACTCTCCTCCTCCATTTCGTTTCTGATTTCATCAGAAACTTTTACAAGTATTTTATCAATCCGGTGACTATCCATATCCACAATTTCAAATGAAAATCCTTTCCATTCCAATTGATCACCTGTAGCTGGTATTCGCTCCAGTTGGTGCAGAATAAAACCTGCAAGTGTATCAAACTCCTGTTCACCCTCATGCATCCAATCTTCTTTTTCAAATCGGGATAGAAAATCATAAAAAGGGATTTGCGCATCAACTAAAAAACTTCCATCTTCCCTTTCGTGAACTTGATAATCCTGAGTATCGCTTTGTGGTATATCTCCTACGATAGCCTCCAAAAGATCATTCAGTGTAACCAATCCCAAGAGTGTACCGTACTCA
>JAULVY010000008.1:0-23837 GCA_032110825.1 Chitinophagaceae bacterium
ACGATCGACGCTGGTGCAACATGGAAAAGAATGGGACTTGAAAAAACACGCAATATTCACCGCGTGATTGTAGATCCTTCCAACCCCAATACCGTTTATGCCGGCGCTATCGGCAATCCTTATGCAGAACATCCTGAACGCGGAGTTTTCAAAACCACCGATGGTGGTGAAACCTGGAACAATATTCTACACACCAACGATACTTCAGGTGTTGCCGATATGATCATGGATCCCTCCAACCCCAACAAACTTTTTGTAGCCATGTGGCAACATCGCCGCACACCTTGGAGCCTCAGCAGTGGCGGTGTGGGTAGCGGCCTTTACATGACCTTCGATGGCGGCAAAACCTGGAAGAAACTGGGCGAAAAAGAAGGCTTGCCTGCCGGAAACTATGGAAGAATCGGATTGGCAATCTCCAGAAGCAATCCCAACTATATTTATGCACTTGTAGAAGCAACAAAAAATGGATTATACAGAAGCACCGATGGCGGAAGCACATGGTCATTGATGAATAGCAATCCAGAATTTGTATCTACACGTCCCTTCTACTTTCAGGAAATTGCATGCGACCCTGAAAACGAAAACCGTCTTTGGCTAATCTATCAAATGATTTCCAAAAGCGAAGACGGAGGAAAAAACTTTGAAGTGGTTATCCCGTATAACGGCATCCACCCCGATCACCATGCATTTTGGATTCATCCTACCAATCCAAACTTCATCATTGATGGAAACGATGGTGGAATTGGCATTACACGTGATAAGGGAAAGACATGGTTGTTTGATGAAAAACTTCCAGTGGGACAATTCTATCACATCAATGTTGACAATGAAATGCCTTACAACGTGATGGGCGGAATGCAAGACAACGGCACCTGGCGCGGTCCCGCTTACACCTGGATGAGCGGAGGAATCAAAAACTACTATTGGGAAAACATCTGGGGTGGCGATGGCTTTGATGCTATGCCCGACCCCGAAGATGCCAATTGGATTTATGCCATGAGTCAAGGCGGTTCCGTAGGAAAGTACAATGTGAAAACCGGTGAAAGTTGGTACATCAAACCTCCGGCACCCGATCTTAAAACCATGCTGCGTTTCAACTGGAATGCTGCCATGGCACAAGATCCTCACAACAAATCTGCCATCTATTATGGAAGTCAGTTTTTACACCGCTCAACCAATAAAGGTATCTCCTGGGAAATCATCTCCCCGGATCTCACAACAAACGACAGCGCTAAAATCGACCAAAGAAATAACGGTGGCATCTCCATCGATATCACTGGAGCTGAAAACTATTGCACCATCTTAACCATCGCTCCCAGTGCAGTCGATAAAAATGTAATCTGGATTGGAACTGACGATGGTAATGTGCAAGTGACTAAAGATGGTGGAAAAACCTGGACCAACTTCAGGGGTAAAATTCCAGGATTGCCCGTGGGTGCATGGATACCGCAAATCCAAGCATCAAGACACCAAGCTGGCGAAGCATTTGTAGTAGCAAACGATTACAGACGAGGAGATTTCAAACCGTATATTTTTAGAACAACGGATTATGGTAAAACCTGGACTCGCTTGCTGGATGAGAAAAAAGTAATGGGTTATGCACTGTGTGTGTTGCAGGATCCAACAGAACCCAGCTTGATTTTTGCTGGAACCGAACATGGACTTTGGATCAGCTTCGATAACGGAGCAACATTTCAGCAATGGAAAAACGGATACCCATCTGTTTCAACATACGACCTTACTATTCAGGAAAGAGAAGCCGATTTGGTCATCGCAACGTTTGGTCGTGCACTCTGGGTACTCGACGATATTCGTCCCCTTAGAAAAATTGCAGCAAACAAAGGCATGATCAGTCAACCACTCACTGCCTTCCAAAACAGAACAGCTGTTCAAGCTCAATACAGAAATGCTCCTGGATACGAATGGAGTACATGGGGAATTTGGGATGCTGAAAATAAATCTTCGGGTGCTCCCATTTCTTTCTTTATCAAAGCAAAATCAGATACAGCAAAAGCAAAGAGAGATTCAGTAGCTGTGCAAATCTTCAATGAAAAAAATGAAGTGATTCGCAACCTCAGATGGAGTGTAGATTCAGGGTTCAATCGAATGACCTGGGGCATGGAAGAAAAAGGATATCGTACACCAGGATCTGGTGGAGGCAGAAGAATGGGTAGCGGCGGAAGCGGAAGAGGTGCAGCAGAACCTGCCGGCCAGCAAGTTCTTCCAGGCACATACAAAGTTATTATAACCTATAAGGAAAGCAAGGACTCTGCCATGGTTACGGTAATAGACGACCCTCGTTTAGGAAACCGCAATCAAATCAAATTGGCTCAAGCAACTTTACGTGCAGAACTTAAAAAGAGCGGAGATCAACTGGTTGAAATCATGGATCTCATGTCGAGTGCCGATGATGCCATTAAAAAAGTAGATGGCTATATCGCCTCCATGAAAGGAAATGAAATCGACTCACTGAAAAAAACGACAAAGAAAGTAAACGAAGAATTAAAAACTCTTCGTGAATTCATCAACGGTGTTCCTCAAACCAAACAAGGATATGGACAAGTTCCACAAATCACCGTGATGAACCAATACCAACAAGCCAATGGAGCTATCGCATCCAAGTCTGTTGAACCAGGAGCTCAAGAAAAGATGCTAGTTGACCGCGCCGCTGGACTTGTAAACGAAGCCGTAAAAAAAGCAGACGCATTCAAAAACGGAATTTGGAAACAATACCAGGAGCAAGTGAAAGCAGCGAAGTTGGATCCGTTTGGGAGTAGGGAATAGGGAGTAGGGAATAGGGAATAGCGAATAGAAAGTAGTTTAAATAAAAGGGAGCAATTGAACTAAATCAATTACTCCCTTTTTAATTGTATTACTATTCCCTATTCGCTATTCCCTATTCCCTATTCCCTATTCGCAATTCGCTATTCCCTAATCCCTAATTCCTTCCCACCAAAAACCGAAAGGGCTTGAATTCCGAACTGCGAAGGGCTTTACCCAATTGAACTGCGTCGTGATAAATTTTATGCTTATTCATATCAATAAGCTCGTAGGCAACAGATAGAGAAGCAAGGGTCTCGGCTTCTTTTAATAAACGATTCAAACACTCGACTTCCCTATCCATGTCGAATGTTCGCATTTCATACTCCTTTTTGAGCAACAGCAGATCTCGTTTATGCTTTTTCATGAATCAATATCCTACCATTCCTTTTTTGTTGGTGGGACAACCACAGTTGTTTTTATTCAACACACTGCAGGATCCCAATGTCAATAAAAACAAAAGAATAAAACAAAAGTTTAAAAAACGATTTGATTGCATCTGAGTGCTAATTTACATTTTTCATTTAACTTGAACGCATCACTTGATTCCTTATTTTTCAGTAAAAACGTTAAACCTATTCCAACAGTTCCTCAAATAAAATCTCGGAAAGTTTTGGTGGCGCCGCTCGACTGGGGCCTGGGTCATGCGTCGCGTTGCGTCCCACTGATTCGCTACTTGTTGTCGATACACTGGGAAGTTGTTTTATCTGGCGAGGGTCCATCTGCCGATTTGCTTAAACAAGAATTTCCAAACCTGCCAATCATCCCCCTTCAGGGATATCGAATCACCTACCCTAAAAACGGGAAATGGCTAATCCCACACCTGATCAGTCAAATACCTAAAATCATCCAAGCGATACAACGAGAGAAGAAGGAGTTGGCTGACCTGCAACAAAAAGAAAAATTTGACCTGGTCATCAGCGACAACCGCTATGGACTACATACAAAAGATTGTTATTCAATTTTAATCACGCATCAGTTGCACGTAATCAGCGGTTTTGGAAAAACAGCCGATTGGATTCTGCAAAAAGTTCTATACCGCTTAATTCATCAATTCAATCAGTGCTGGGTTCCAGATTCTGAACATGAAAACAACATTGCCGGAATACTCTCCCATCCTGTTCAACTACCGAAAAATGTAAAATTCATTGGACCCCTATCCAGATTAGAAAAAAAAGACTCAAAAGATCAAACCCAATACATAGAAAAAAAAGAGAACAGTATTCTTGTTCTCCTCTCCGGACTAGAACCCCAACGAACGCAATTAGAAGAGAAACTGCTTGAACAATTAAGCCAATTAGATTTGCCAGTAACATTTGTCCGAGGCATCCCTGTGGGAGGGGAAAGGGAAAAGGGAATAGGGAATAGAGAAACAGCCGAACCCACAACCCACAACTCACAACCCACAACAAATTTCCCCTCCTCTAAGGAGGGGTGCCGCCCGAAGGGCGGTGGGGTGGTGATTCAACCCAAAACCCAAACCCCAAAACTTAACTTCTTGACTGCCTCCGAACTGGAAAAAGCCATGCCTGATTTTTCCCTAGTAATCTGCAGATCAGGCTATTCCTCCATAATGGATCTATTGAAGGTTCAGAAAAAGGCAATATTGATTCCTACACCCGGACAAACAGAGCAAGAATACCTGGGAAAAAGGTTGGCAGATAAGGGCTATTTCGTTTGCCAATCGCAGGATAAACTCAATTTATCTCAGGCTTTAGCCGACTGCAAAAACACCAATCCAGCTGCTCTCTCCCTGGATTTTGAAAATTTCAAAAAAGCCTTCCGGGAATTGGGGATTTCATAGACCAATTGAGCCCCAAACTGTTTTTTTTATTTACCTTGTCCACTTCCTAAAAACGAAATCATAGACACATGAGAAAGCTTAGCTTATCGCTTTTCTTTGCCTGCATCGGTCTATCTCTTTTTGCACAACCTACGTTTCCAGTAAACGGTGTAGGCGACGAAAGAGACATCACCTATGCATTCAAAAATGCAACCATCGTAAAAGATGCAACAACCACATTAAAAAATGCAACCCTCTTGGTTCGCAACGGAAAAATCACGGGACTGGGTAACAACCTCAGCATACCAGCAGAAGCCATTGTAGTGGATTGTAGCGGAAAAACAATTTATCCCTCGTTCATTGATGTGTATGCCGACTACGGCATTCCCACATCTGCTTCAGGTGGTGGAGCAGGAAGAAACATCTTCCAAGGCGCTCAACTCAGCTCCAATCAAAAAGGAGCCTACGGATGGAACCAAGCCATCAAAGCGGATGTACATGCATCTGAAATTTTTGCAGTAGACGATACCAAAGCAAAGTCCATGCGGGAAATTGGATTTGGTGCAGTGCTCACCCACCAAAAAGACGGCATAGCAAGAGGTACTGGTACCTTGGTTACACTGGCTTCGCAAAAAGAAAATTTGGTCATCCTCAAAGAAAAAGCTTCTGCACATTATTCATTAAACAAGGGAACTTCTACGCAATCGTACCCCTCATCCATGATGGGAAATATTTCGCTGCTCAGACAAACCTATCTGGATGCCAACTGGTACAAGAACAACAAGGAAAAAGAAGGCGTAAACCTCAGCCTTATTGCATGGAACAACAACCAAAATCTGCCTCAAATTTTTGAAGCCAATGACAAGTGGAATGTGCTTCGTGCAGATAGAATTGGAGATGAGTTTGGTGTTCAATACATCATCAAATCAAACGGGAACGAATACCAAAGATCAAAAGAAATTGCAGCTACAGGTGCAACACTGATCGTTCCGCTTAATTTCCCAATGGCCTTGGATGTAGAAGATCCCAACGATGCACGCTTTGTATCCGTTGCCGATATGAAACACTGGGAGTTAGCTCCAACCAATCCTGCAGCCCTGGAAAAAGCAGGTATCCCCTTTTGTCTAACCACAGCAGACCTGCGCTCACCTTCAGTCTTCATGACCAACCTGCGCAAGGCATTGGATCACGGATTGTCTGAAACCAAAGCATTAGAAGCGCTTACCTCAACACCGGCTAAAATTTTAGGTGCTGAAAACACCATCGGTTCTCTCGATCAAGGCAAACTGGCAAATTTCATCATCACAACAGGAAATATTTTCAGTGATAAAACTGCCATTCTTGAAAACTGGGTTCAAGGAAAAAAATATGCAATCAAAACGGATAAATGGTCAGACCCATCTGGCACATATACATTGATGGTTTCTGGAGCGCAGGGTTCAAAAAATTACAACCTGCAGGTTAAATCCAGCTCTGCTGCAACCATCATCAGCACAGATACGGTTACTGCAAAATTTACGCTAGACGGCAAACAAGTGAAGCTGAACTTCACTCCTGAAAAGAAATCCAAAAACCTGTTGCGGTTGAGTGGCATGGATAATGGAGGCGTTTGGAATGGATATGGTGAAGATGCAGATGGCAACAAACTCACATGGACCGCAACACCACAATCCATGGTATCGACTGCTGCAGCAGATTCAGTAAAAAAGAAAGAACCTGCAAAACTCGGTTCCATCACTTATCCGTTTACAGCATACGGATGGACAGAAGCTCCACAAAAAGAAACGCTGCTGTTTAAAAATGCTACAGTCTGGACAAGCGACGAACAAGGGAAGCTTGAAAATACAGATGTGCTCATCAAAGACGGTAAGATAGCTCAGGTGGGTAAGAACATTCAAGATGCAACAGCTAAATCCATTGATGCAACAGGCAAACACATCACACCCGGTATCATTGATGAACACTCGCATATCGCAGCCGCATCCATCAACGAAGGAGGTCAGTCGGTTACATCTGAAGTGCGCATTGCCGACAACCTCAATCCGGACGACATCAACATGTATCGTCAATTGAGTGGCGGCGTTACCTCATCACATATTCTGCATGGAAGCGCAAATACAATAGGTGGACAAACCCAATTGATCAAACTAAGATGGGGAGCAGATGACAATACACTCAAATTTGAAGGCTCCGATGGCTTCATCAAATTTGCCTTAGGAGAAAATGTGAAGCGAGCTTCATCTTCATCAGGCAACCAACGTTTCCCAGATACGCGTATGGGCGTTGAGCAAGTCCTCGCTGACGCATTCAGCAGAGCAAAAGATTACGAAGCAGCGATCAAAGCTGCATCAGCTGCTGAACCACAGCCAGTTGCTAAAGGAAAAAAATCATCCGTACCTGCTGCTGTTGATCCATACACCAAAGTGAGAAGAGATCTTGAACTGGAAGCCCTGGTTGAGATCATGAATAAAAAGCGTTTCATCACCTGCCACTCCTACGTTCAAAGTGAAATCAACGCAGCCATGAAAGTTGGAGAGAAATATGGTTTCTCCTTCAACACATTCACTCACATTCTCGAAGGTTATAAAGTTGCCGACAAAATGAAAGCCCATGGCGCAGCAGCATCTACGTTCTCCGATTGGTGGAACTATAAGATGGAGGTAATCGATGCGATTCCCTACAATGCGGCACTCATGACTCAAGTTGGATTAAATGTAGCTATCAATTCAGACGATGCTGAAATGGCTAGAAGGTTGAATCAGGAAGCAGCAAAGAGCATCAAGTTCGGCGGTATGTCTGAAGTAGATGCGTTGAAAATGGTGACCATCAATCCGGCTAAAATGCTGCACGTAGACAATCGCGTAGGTAGCATTAAAGTGGGTAAGGATGCTGACATCGTTCTATGGAATGAGAATCCCTTGAGCATTTATGCTAAAGCAGAAAAAACCATAGTAGACGGTGTAGTATATTTTGATAGACAAAAAGATACTGAAGCGAGAAAGCAAATGAATACCGAACGCAATCGCCTCATTCAAAAAATGAATGGAGAGAAAAGATCAGGAGCGCCCACAGCAGCACCTACACCAAGTTATACCGTGTTGTTGAATTGCGGCGATCACGATCACAGTCACGGTCTATTAACCATCGAACAGGATTAATGAATTTCAAAAGCAAAGACATGAAAAAGATAATTTTCATTTTACTCGTTAACGCAATTCCCTTTTTACTGAGCGCGCAGGAAAATGTGTATCCGTCAAAAAAACAGGAAGGAACAATTGTTATTAGCAACGGGACTATCCATGTAGGAAACGGACAAGTTTTAGCAAACACATCCATAGAAATCAAAGACGGAAAAATAACAGCCATCGGATCTTCTGTTTCTACTTCCAATGCAACAATTATTGATGCTAAAGGAAAGCATATATATCCCGGATTGATTAGCTCAGTATCCAACTTGGGTTTGGTAGAGGTAAATTCAGTTCGTGCAACAGCGGATGCAACCGAGATTGGCACATACAATCCCTCCATCAGATCTCTAGTTGCCTACAATACCGATTCAAAAGTGATCAATACGCTCAAGGCCAATGGAATCACCCATGCCAATATTGTTCCACAAGGTGGGATCATCAGTGGCTCTGCTTCTGTAGTACAATTGGATGCATGGAACTGGGAAGATGCAGCCTATGCAACAGACCATGCGATCCACCTGAACCTTCCCGATTTATACAATAGACCCAATCCGTATGCAGCATTTTTGGGAATCGCTTCACCCCAAGGTGACCCGGTAAAACGCGGATTAGAGCAAATCGAAGAAATCAAAACATTCTTCAGAGAAGCGAAAGCATATGGAACGGAAACCAAACACAATGCAGTGAATTTGAAATTTGAAGCCGTGCAAGGACTCTTCAGCAAGAAGCAAAAACTGTTTGTGCATTGCAATGTGGTGAGAGAAATTCTTGCTGCAATAGATTTCAAAAAAGAATTTGGTTTTGATATGGTTTTGGTTGGCGCTTCAGAAAGCGTTCAAATAGCTGATCTGCTAAAGAAAAATGATATCCCTGTAATTTTAAGTCAAATGCATGCTTTACCTACGTTGGCAGATGATGGGGTAGATCTACCCTATCAAACTCCTGCCTTGCTTCAAAAAGCCGGTGTTCTATTTGCCATAAATGATGAAGATGGTCAGCACCGCGGTAAAAACTTGCCATTCAATGCCGGTACTGCAGTAGCGTATGGATTAACAAAGGAAGAAGCGCTATCTTCCATTACACTGAATGCTGCCAAAATTTTAGGAATCGCAGATCGCACAGGCTCTATAGAAGTAGGCAAAGATGCAAACGTTGTAATCAGCGAAGGTGATATACTCGATATGCGAAGCAGCAATATCACTACTGTTTTAATTGGAGGTCGTAATGTAAGCTTAGAGAATAAACACAAGCAACTCTACGAAAGATACAAGTATAAGTACGGAGTGAATTAATACCCCCGTACATCTTTCCCTTCCATGAAATTGATGAAGGCTCTGTTCACCACCCGGTTTCCGCCGGGTGTTGGATAGTTGCCGGTAAAATACCAGTCGCCTTTGTTAGCGGGACAAGCATCGTGGAGGTTTTCAATTGTCTGAAATATAACTTCTACAGGAAGCTGCACGCCCTCCGGGGTAATCAGTTGAGCAATCTTAGCTGCTATTTCTTCGGGAGTAAAGGGACTATAAATTTGTTTTACCACGTTTTCAGTATGCAACAAATTGTTTCTTTCCAACTCTTTGCATTTATGCAGGAGGTCACCCAATATGCCAAGTTTATTGCGATCCTTCAATAGCGCCAATGCCGCTTTGAATGCAATGAAATCGCCCATTTTACTCATATCGATTCCATAGCAATCGGGATACCGAATTTGAGGCGCAGAAGAAACAATGATGATTTTTTTAGGCATGAGACGGGAAAGCATTTTTACAATGCTCTCTTTGAGTGTAGTACCGCGAACAATCGAATCGTCTATTACCACCAAGGTATCAACATCTTTCTGAACAGTTCCATACGTGATGTCATATACGTGTTGCACCATTTCAGAGCGACTAGCATCTTCGGTGATGAAGGTGCGCATCTTCACATCCTTAATCGCTACTTTTTCAACTCGGATTTTTCGATTGATCATTTCCGATAACTTCTCCTCATCAAAATCTTTACCCCAGGATTGTATGCGTTGAACTTTGATCTGATTCAAAAAATCTTCCATCCCCTTCAAGAGTCCATAAAACGCAACCTCAGCAGTATTCGGAATAAATGAAAAAATGGTATGCTTTAAATCGTTGTTGATGGATTTGAGTACACTATCGCTCAAGCGATATCCCAAGCCAATACGCTCTCGGTATATTTTTTCATCACTCCCCCTTGAAAAATAAATCCGTTCAAAACTGCAGGCCTTTCTTTCTTTCGGTTCAAGTATTTGTTCAATAGAATACGTTCCATCACTTTTCACGATGAGCGCTTCACCCGGCATCAACTCCTTTACTTCATTTTCACCTAAATTGAAAGAGGTACGAAGGGCGGCACGTTCAGATGCAGCTGCAATCAGCTCATCAGAAATATAATAATAAGAAGGCCTTATGCCATGTGCATCACGAATGATAAACGAATCTCCATTTCCCAACAAACCACAAACATGGTAGCCACCATCAAAATGCTTGAATGATTTTTTGAGTACGCTAGACAAGGATATATTATCAGGATTTACCTCATCTTCCTTTACCACAAAATGATGCACTACTTCCATCATCGCAGCTAAATCACTTTGACTTTGAAAAGTTCCCGGATCAATATTCACCAATCCAAACAACTCATCGGTATTGACCAAATTGAAATTGCCTGCCAATGCTAAATTGCGCGCAGGAATGATATCACGCTTGATGAACGGGTGACAAAATTCAACATTATTTTTTCCTTGAGTGCCATACCGCAAGTGGCCCAACAACAACTCACCCATAAAATTCAAATGCCCCTTCATCAATCCGGGATGCTTGCGAATTTCAGGTTGAAATTTTTCTAGCTCACTGATCTCTTTACCAACTTGGCTGAATAAATCAGCAATGGCCTGAGTTGCATTGCTTCGTAACCGGTGCATGAAAGGATAGCCCGGTTCAGCGTTAAGTTTTACTGCAGCTATACCGGCCCCATCCTGACCGCGGTTGTGTTGTTTCTCCATCAAGAGATAGAGTTTGTTCAACCCATGCAGTGCCGTACCCTTTTTTTGCTGGTAATAGGAGAATGGCTTAAGCAGCCTGATAAATGCTAATCCGCATTCGTGTTTAATGGCATCACTCATGTTGAGGAATGAGCCGCTAATTTACATCTAAATAAGAAGATAGCTGAATTTAATGAACGATTATTTACTCACGTAATTGGGGAACTGCTGACGGAGACCTTCGCATGGCTGAAAGTCTTTGTCTACCATCACATAATACGTTGGAAGTTTGGTTTGAAACCACTTTTCAATGGTTCTATCCTTCTTTTCTGCCAATGCCCGCTGTGAAATTTTATCAAAGTCGTCTTTAATATTTTCTCGATGTGGGTTTGTTTTTGATTGCAAATAAACAATCCGTACAGCCTGTTTTTCCTGTTCGTCTCTGTATGCCATTGGCTGAGTGAATTCACCCACCTTAAGCTTATCGAGATAGGGCACTAAATTTTTATCCAATTCATCTATGGTAACATACGATCCACCGCTGCCGTTCATGATGCCTGCAGTGAATTTACTGTTTTGGTCATCGCTGTATTTGTCCACTGCTTCACCAAAACTTATGGTTCCTGCAATCAATTTAGAACGGACAGAATCCATTTTAGCCTTCACCAGATTAATATCTTCTTCGGTTACCTGAGGAACACGCAGGATATGACGAATCACAGCATCATCCCCGTTTCTGCTTATCATCTGAATGATGTGATACCCAAATTTTGATTTGATGACCGGTGAAATCTGTCCTTCTTTCAAACGGAAGGCGGCATTCTTGAAATCAGGATCCCAATCTTTTTGGTTCTTGTTGATTTCGTATCGGCCTCCATTTTGCTTACTTCCCGGATCTTCCGAATACAAGCGAGCCAAGGTTTCAAATGTTTTTTGTCCCGCCTCAATCTGTTTTCTATAATCCGCTAATTCATCCTGAGCAAATTTCTCCAATTCCCTTCCTGCTTTGGGATGAATAACAATTTGTCCAACCACCAATTCGGTTTCATAAAAAGGGAGACTGTCTTTGGGAATTCGATTGAAATAATCCCTCACTTCATTGGGGGTAATCTTAATGGATTCAACAATTTTATCCCTCATGGCCTTGGAAAGCCTTCCTTCTCGAATGGATTTTCTAAAATCTTCTTTCACCTGATAGATGGTTCTTCCAGCAATTTGCTCGAAAGCTTCCTTACCACCATATTGCATAATAAAATAGCGAACGCGTTGATCCAATTCAGCTTCAATTTCCTCTTCCGATACCGGCAACGAATCTTTTTCGGCTTGAAGGATCAAGGCCTTATCCTGCATCATTCTTTCCAAAATCATGCAATCGGCATTTAGGGGCAGCTCCGAACCTTGGCGCTTCATATCATCCATGTAGTTGACAATATCGCTCTTCAGAACAATCTTATCGCCTACAATGGCAATGATCTTGTCTGCCAGCAACTTTGCTGTTTGCGACTTCACAGAGCCAGTTGCGATCAAAAGGAGCAGAAAAAAGAAAGTTTTCTTCATGATTTTCAGTGCCAATTTACTCTGCTACAGGTTAACAATATCATAAAACAAAAAGTCGACCCCACTCACAAGGATTAGAGCGTTCTTTTTACTTCTGTTTCTTCAAATGCTTCGATAACATCGCCCACACGGATATCGTTGTAGTTTTTAACAGTAAGTCCGCACTCCATGCCTGCACTTACGTCCTTTGCATCGTCCTTGAACCGTTTCAAACTACCCAATTCTGCACTGTTGCCCTCGCCTTTGGGGTATTCAACGATGCCGTCTCGAATCACACGTATTTTACTGTTGCGACTAATCTTACCGTCCATAACATAACAACCGGCAACTGTAGCCTTGTCAAACTTGTACACTTCTCTGATCTCCACATTGGCAATGATTTTCTCTTCCACTTTCGGTTCAAGAAGACCTTCCATCGCGCTCTTGATTTCTTCAATTGCGTTGTAAATGATGGAGTACAACTTGATCTGAACACCCTCGTTTTCAGCAAGTTTATTGGCCTGTATAGATGGACGAACATTAAAGCCTACTATAATGGCATCGGATGCTGCAGCCAACAACACATCACTCTCGGTGATTTGTCCCACTGCTTTAAGCACCACCTTTATCGCCACTTCTTGGGTAGATAGTTTCTGTAAAGAATCACTAAGTGCCTCTACCGAACCGTCCACATCACCTTTGATAATGATATTCAGTTCTCTGAAATTACCCAAAGCCAAACGTCTTCCAATTTCATCCAATGTGATATGCTTCTTCGTACGAATACCTTGCTCGCGTATGATTTGTGCACGTCGGCTGGCAATTTCTTTGGCTTCAGATTCTTCTTGGTATACTTTGAATTTTTCACCGGCCTGTGGCGCTCCGTTCAAGCCCAAAATCAATACAGGCGAAGAAGGAGGAATGGAGTCCACGCGGTTGTTACGCTCATTCATCATGGCCTTAACCCTTCCGTAGTATTGTCCACTTACAACCAGATCACCCTGTTGCAGTGTTCCGTTTTGAACCAAGATGGTTGCAACGTAACCGCGACCTTTATCCAAGGTTGCTTCGATGACGGTACCGCTGGCTTCTCGCTCCGGATTGGCTTTTAAATCCAGAATATCAGCTTCCAATAATATTTTTTCAAGTAGTTTATCGATGTTGAGTCCGGATTTCGCTGCAATCTCCTGGCTTTGAAATTTCCCACCCCACTCTTCAACCAAAATATTCATTTGGGAGAGCTGCTCGTAAATTTTTTGAGGATTGGCTCCGTCTTTATCGATTTTATTTACAGCAAAAATCATGGGTACACCCGCTGCTTGAGCGTGACTAATCGCTTCCTTCGTTTGAGGCATTACTGCATCATCCGCCGCAACAACAATAACAGCTAGGTCGGTTACCTTGGCACCACGCGCGCGCATCGCCGTAAAGGCTTCGTGACCCGGTGTATCCAAGAATGTGATGGATTTTCCATTGGGAAGCTCCACATGGTAAGCACCAATGTGCTGTGTAATACCACCAGCTTCACCTGCAACTACATTTGCATTTCTGATGTAGTCGAGCAACGATGTTTTACCATGATCAACGTGACCCATGATGGTAACGATTGGAGCACGGGAGCTCAAATCTTCAGCATCATCTTCCTCGTCTTCTTCCTCCATCTCCATTTGCTTCTCCATGTCAATGAACTCCACTTCGTACCCAAATTCACCGGCAACCAATTCAATTACCTCCGCATCGAGGCGCTGATTGATAGACACCATGATACCCAAGCTCATACACTTTCCAATGATCTCAGTGAAACTCACATCAATTAATGATGCCAATTCACTAACGCTGATGAATTCAGTAACCTGAATTTTATTTCCTTGATCTTCACCTTCAGCACCAGCCTCCATTTCCTCACGCTTGAGACGGCGAAGTTTTGATTTGGTGATTTTTCCTTTTGAACCACCACCGCCTGAAAGTTTAGCTTGCGTTTCGCGGATCTTATTTTGAATTTCTTTTTCGTCGATTTCCCTAACCTCATTGCGTCTGGAAAGTCTAGGACCTCCAGTTCTTGCTCCGCCTCCGCCAGTTTTCTGACCAGGACTACCTCGCTGAATGGTTGGCTTGGTTCGCTCTCCCTCTTTCTTTTCAATAGGGATGCGTTTGCGCTTCCTCTTTTCATCTGCTCCACGCGTACGCTCTTCATCCGGAGCCAACTCAATTTTGCCAATGATTTTTGGACCTTCCAATTCGGGAGCTTCAATCTTCACTTTTTCAATCTCTGGCTCAGCAACCTCTGGAGCAACAGGTTCCCCAATGGGTTTTGCCTCAGCATCTTCACCCTTTTTGGATCCCTTCTTTTTTGTAGCAGGTGGTTGCTCTTTTGTTTTTTCTTCGGTTTTCTTTTTTGCTCCTTTTTTCGGACGCGTTGAACTGTCCAATGCTTCTAAGTCGATTTTATCAAGCACCTTTGGACCTTCCAATTCCGGTGCTTCAATTTTTACTTTCTCAACTTCTGCAGGCTTTGGCGCAGGTTCTTCAACAGCTGGAGCCAACTTTTTCTTTGTATCTTTTTTAAAGACAATCTCTTCTTCGTCCTTCTTTTTCTTAGCCTCAGAAGCTGCTCCTTTTGGAATTTCTATGGCATCGCTTTTTGCCTTTGCAGCTTTATCCGAAGAAAACTCCTGCTGCAATGAAAAATACATGGGCTCCGTTAGCTTAGACGTGGGTTTGAGATCGTCTTTGCTAAAACCTTTGCTCACCAAGAAATCAACCAGCGTATCCTTGCCGATGTTGAACTCTTTGGCAGCAGCCATTAACCTGGGTGTATTTGATTCTGACATTTATCCTCCTTACGGGTTTATGCTTTTCTATTGATTCTCTGCAATCGATGATCAGTCCTTCTCGAATTCTGCTCTCAAAACATTCCTGATTTCTTCGATGGTTTCTTTTTCGAGGTCGGTTCTGCGCTCCAATTCTGTAGCTGTCAAATCCAATACACTGCGGGCTGTATCGCATCCGATGCGCTTGAGCTCCTCAATAATCCAACCTTCAATCTCATCACTGAATTCATCCAAGTCGATATCATATTCTCCCATTTCACCTTCGTTATCACGATATACGTCGATGTTAAATCCAGTAAGCTCTTCAGCCAACTTGATGTTTACACCACGCTTTCCGATTGCCAATGAAACCTGATCGGGAGATACAAAAACTTCGGCACGTTTACCTTCGTTGTCAATATTCATGCGCGTAATCTTTGCAGGTGTCAACGAACGTTGAATCAACAACTGTATGTTGTTGGTGAAATTGATTACGTCAATATTTTCATTCTTCAATTCACGAACAATTCCGTGAATACGGCTACCCTTCATGCCCACACAAGCTCCTACCGGATCAATTCGGTCATCGTAACTTTCAACAGCTACTTTTGCACGCTCACCCGGTTCGCGAACAATCTTACGGATAACAATCAGTCCGTCAAAGATTTCAGGAACTTCAATCTCAAGCAATTTAGCCAAGAAGGAGGGATGCGTTCTAGAGAGAATGATTACGGGATTGTTGTTTTTCAATTCTACTTTCTTGATAACCGAACGAATGCTTTCTCCTTTCTTGAAGTAATCAGAAGGAATTTGCTCGGATTTAGGAAGAATCAACTCGTTGCCGTCTTCATCAATCAACAACACTTCTTTCTTCCACACTTGGTAAACTTCTGCGCTCATGATTTCTCCAACGCGATCAGCGTATTTTTTAACCAACGCATTCTTTTTCAAATCACCAATCCTACTCGCCAATGTTTGCTTGGCAGCGAGTATGGCCCTTCTACCAAAGTCTTGGATATCTACTTCTTCATAAAGTTCTTCCCCAACTTCAAAATCAGGCTCAATCTTTACCGCATCACTGTATTCAATTTCCATCAGCGGATTTTCTACTTTACCGTCTTCAACAATCATGCGGTGACGAACGATTTCCAAGTCGCCCTTCTCCGTATTCACGATCACGTCGAAGCTTTCATCCGAACCGTATTTTTTTCTCAACAACGTCTTGAATACATCTTCAAGCACTTTCATGAGCGTGGGACGATCGATGTTCTCGGCATCTTTAAAGTCCTGGAACGATTCAATCAAATTGATACTTGCCATAGCTTATCGTTTAATTGTTCTGTCTTTTATTCTGTGTTTAAAAAATAATTTTAACGGTAGTCGAAGTTATTTCATCATGAGAAAATCCATGATGAAGCACCTCCTGTTTTTTCCCCTTCCCTTTTGTCTCTTCTATTTCAATCTCCATTTCATTTGCGCTTGTCAATTTCCCTTCAATTGATTTACCCTCTTTTAAATCTACCTTCACCATCCTGCCTATGTTTTTCTTGTATTGTCGAACCCCTAATAAAGGTTCATCAACTCCGGGAGAAGAAACTTCCAACGCAAACTCTCCATCAGCACAAACCCCCATTTCCACAATCTTCTTATACAAGGCCCTATTCAACCGAACACATTTCTCAATGGTAATTCCTTGATCACCATCTACATAAACACTGATATGGTTGATGGGCCTCACATGAACCCGAACCAAAAAATATTCTGGTTCGTCTTTCAGTAAATCAGAAATTAAATTACTGATTATCAATATTTTATCTTCTCCTGCCATATCCTGAAAAATAAAGAAGGGAACGCTTCCGTTCCCTTCATCCTTTCATGTACAATGCAAATATACAACAGGCAGTGGAATTGACAAAATCAGGCCTAAACTGACACCAATTACCGCAGTGCATGACCAGAATCAGAATTCAAATACAGGGATAGCCTACCTTCGTTTTTCATCAATCAAGTCAACGCAAATACATCTATGGATAATCTCCAGGATTTTTACAAAGAGAACCGAAAACTGATTTCAGAATACATAGAAACGAGAATTCAGCTGTTGCGGCTCACCTCGGTTCGATCGCTCTCTAAAACGCTAAGCATGCTGATCTTACTTATGGTGATCAGCCTTATGGTATTGCTGTTTTTTGTTTTTCTGGTCATCGCGTTTTCCATATACATCGGAAACCAGATGGATAGCCCGGTCATGGGCTTCCTCGCAGGAGCTGGTGTATTTTTAACTGTGCTGATCCTTAGCATCCTTTTTAGAAAACCCTTGTTTTTAAACCCCCTGATTCGTTTGTTTATTCTAACAACAGCAAACGAAGAAGAGGAAGAAGAAGACGAAGAATAGTTCATTATGGCCAGAAGAATCAAAACCATACATACACTCAACAGATCCATCCGCGAACTCAAGGATAAACAAAAGGATTTGGAATTGCGCATGGAAAATAATTTCGACACCCTTAAGGAAAATTATTGGGGCATGACCATCAATTCTATTTTCGGCGGAAGAAGATCATCCACTCATTTCTGGGCAGATATCGTTTCGCGAATCATGGAAAGTGAAAAATTACAAAAAGGTGTAGCCGATATGGTTGGTAAAGCAGCAGATAAAATAGGCGACCTCTTTAAAAAAGATTAACCCACAGACTTTAGCTTCACAAAACCCCATTTAACAATCTGCTCTGCCTTTAATAATTACCTTTGCCTCATGAAATACGTCTTGCTGGCTTTCGCCATCTATTTTTTATACCGTTTCATCTCCGGATTTCTCATCCCGGTTGCCAGAACTACACGTCAGGTAAAAAAACAATTTGATGCCATGCGCGAGCAACAGCAATACCAACACCCCTTTTCTTCTCAACAACAATCAACATCAACTGCACGTAAAGAAAAAAATGCAGAAGGTGATTACCTGGAATTTGAAGAGCTTAATTAAAATACCACTTACCCTCAATAAAATTAAAAATACCAAACCTGCTCCCTTGTAAAAGAAGAACATCAATTCAAAGGTAAACTCCCAGTAAACACTACCCGCTTTTTCTGTTTTTCCATTTTAAACGAACCGCCATAATGCTCAAAGCGGTTGGATAAATTGACAACCTTTAAATTCTTGGATAGACCTTGCAAATCAAACGTATTATCGTCACAATCAAGTACCCCTGTTAATTTTCCATCTTGATCAGCCAACGTCAAAAGGCAATGCGTAGATTTTGATAAATGGGTAATACGATGTAAGATATCCTGAATAAATCGTAAAAAGGTTAACTCCAATTCTGAATTTCTACTTTTATTCCCTTTGAACCCCGACTTATCAATCACCACCTTTACAGGCTTTTCTCTGTTTGTACGATAAACCAAATCTTCGATAAGCGACAAGAGAGACACATGATTCAAATCACCCGGATTGATATCGTTGCACATCTTGTTGACCTCCTCCACCGCTGCAGAAACAATATGTTGAATCTTCTCCGTATAAACCGCCATTTCATGATCCTTTATCGGAATAAACTCCAACATCATTTTAGCTGCTGTCAAAACCTGATTGATGTTTTCATGCAATTCATTTGCAATCTCTTTTCGATCCAACTCCATTGTACGTATAACCGCATCAACCACTTTTCGCTTTTGCTCGTTTTGCAAAGCAAGTAGCGTGTTTTGCAACTCCTTGATTTCGGTTATATCTACATGTGTGCCAACAACCAATAAAGGATTGCCCTCATCGTCTTTTTCCACTGCAATACCCCTATCCAATACCCAATGTTTTTTACCTTTTATATCCGTTAACCGATACTCCAAATGATGCCTATCCTGCTGTTTGTTTTTGTACTTGAAATCACTCTCCTCCAACAGATGCCGAAACTCCGGATCAGTCGATTTCCACCACAGCTTATCTCTCTGCTCAGGAGTATATTTTTCCAAATCAACGCCAACAAAAGGATTTACACTTGATGAGAACCAAGTAACTCCGGTTCTGAAATCATGCGACCAGGCATGATCACCCAAACCATGCAAGGCGTATTGTAATTTTTCCGTACTCTCAACTACTTTTCGCTCTACCTCCATTTCGGAGGTAATATCATGAAATTGCAAGGAAATAGCACTAATACTATCCTCTGCATCACGAATAGGATTTGCGCGTACAGAAATCCATCGAAACGAATCTGCATCATCCGAAGGATAATTCAATTCAAAGGTTTGAGAAATACCATTCGCGACTTTTGAGAAGGTTTGCTCCAAAGATTGCTTTCTACCTACCTCAATACCTCGCAGCAAATTCATGCCCTCTGCCAATTCAAATTTGAAGTTTTCCTTCAGTATTTTTTTAGCAGAATCATTAATCAATATTATGTTCAAATCCGTGTGGCATAAAATAAACCCGTCATCATTCTGATGTACAAAAGAGCGCAAAGCATCTTCTACCAAAGATTTATTTGACGGTGTAGCCATAGGTGTTCTAGCTAATCGCTTCAAAGGTCAGACTCTTTTGATCGTAAATCAAGCAAGATGGTACCTGAATTAATCATAAAGTTGGATTATATATGCAATGCGTTTATGACTTATCGCATATAGTTCCACAAACTACTTGAGTGCTACTCATTCAAAGAATAAAAGAATAAAAAAAATTATAAAAGTATAACAGCCTCTGAATCCTTGTACTTATCAATTAATACACGTAATTCCGACTTCAATTGATTGATCAATGCTCCTTTTGAAGGTTCATTAATCAGATTTTTCATTTCCATGGGATCTGCTTTCAAATCAAACAATTCCCAATTTTGATGTGGACCGTAAAAGCGGATCAGCTTATACCGTTCGGTACGTATCCCAAAATGAGGAGCTACCTGATGCGGCTGGGGGTATTCATAATAATGGTAATACATGGATTTTCTCCATTCTTTTTTTCCTGAACCAGAGAGAAGTCCTACAAAACTTTCACCCTGCATCTCTTTTGGCACCTCTATTCCTGCCAATTGAATCAAGGTTGGCGCAAAATCAATATTCACAATCATTTCATCCACTTCAGAACCTGGTTTTATCTTTCCTGGATAACGCATCACAAACGGTGTTCTCAAACTTTCTTCATACATAAACCGCTTGTCAAACCAACCATGCTCACCCATGTAAAAACCCTGATCTGAAGTATAGATAACAACAGTATTTTCCGTCAACCCATTTTGATCCAAATAATCCAAAATCCTACCAATATTCCGATCCATCGATCTGGCCGTAGCCAAATAATCCCTCAAATACCGTTGGTATTTCCATTTCACTACTTCAACCGGATCGTGTTTGATCTTAGTATACTCCACTTCCGCTTTATCGTAGTAAGCTTTGTATGCTTTCTTTTCTTCATCGCTCATGCGACCAAACATTCCCCTTTTCGAATAATCAACTCCAATTTTCAAATCATCGTGCATCAACATCGTTTTATCGATGGTCATGTCCTGCTTCGCTGCAGCTTCCCTCCCCTCATACGCATCATTGAAATTTTTAGGATAAGGAAAAACCTTGTCCTCAAACTCTTTCATATCCTGAGGATCCGGCATCCAATTCCGATGCGTGGCTTTCTCTCCAACAACCAAGAAAAAAGGTTTTTCCTTGTCGCGGTTTTGCAACCAGTCCAACGCAAAATCACTGATCAAATTGGTCACATATCCCTTATACCTCACCGTATCCTTATTCATGTGAATGAAATCGGGCTGAAAATAATTCCCCTGATCCGGAAGTACTTTCCAAAAATCAAATCCGGTTGGCAACGTATTCAAATGCCATTTGCCAACCCAGGCAGTTTGATAATTGTTTGCTCCTAAAATCTTTTGTATCTGCTGTTGATTGGGATCAAAATGCCGACGCGGACCATTATCACGCAAACCATTGATATGATTGTATTTCCCAGTTAATAGAACGGCTCTGGCTGGAGCACAAATGGAATTGGTGACAAACACATTCTTCATCAACGCCCCTTCTTTAGCAATACGATCAATATGGGGCGTCTGCATGAGCTTGCTTCCATACGCGCTAATCGTTTGCGCAGTATGATCATCGGAAAAAATCACAAGTATATTGGGTCTCTTGCCTTGCGCATCTACATGGCACAAAAAACAAAATAACCCAACAACCAGGAGAAACTTCCGCATGCAATTTTTTATTTAGCCGGAGTGATGGTGATGTTGCGGTATTCAACGGGACCATGATCGCCTTGAAGTAAAATGGGACCGGGCTCACCTTCCTTGCTATCAATGGCACCCCCGGTAATTCCAGGTATGATCTGATCACTAATGATGGTTTTGCCATTGGCCACTACAGTTACCCTTCTGCCAATTAACGTGATATCAAAGCTCTGCCACTCACCAGGCGCTTTAGCTGCCATTTCATTTGGAGTTAAAAAGCCATATACTCCTCCAAATAAGGTTGAGGAAGGTTCTTTACCACGATTGTCCTCTACCTGAACTTCATAGCGTCCGCGTAAATACACACCGCTGTTGCTTCCCGAAGGATAGCGAAACTCAATGTGCAATTTGAAGTCGTTGAATTTCTGTTCAGTCATGATGTTTGAACCCGAGCGGGGACTCTTCAACACACCATTCTCTACTACCCATTGGTTATCGGGTTTCTGTGAACGCCATCCTTTTAAATCAACTCCATTGAAAATTTTTATGGGAGCACCCCAGACTACAGGGGTAGTTCTAGCTAGCAAAGGAGCACGCTCACCCGTAAATTGATCAGTTTTACCTTTGCTGTTTCTAATTGTACCGGTCAATTTCCCATCTTTCAACTCACCGTTGAACAGCATATCGATATTGGTTCTTTCCCACTGCGGAGGAATGGAAAAACTCACTTTGCCATTTTCGTAATTCACCAACGATATCGGCCTGGCAGAGCCCCCTTCAGCTACAAAATAACCAACCAAGGTTTTTACGCCCGAGAGCTTAACCTCCAACCAGGAAGGAACAATCCGGTCTCCTTGATCTACGGTTAAATCCCAACGACCAATGATTTCAGGCTCTTTGGGCGCTTCGTGATCCTGAGCAAATCCATTCAATAAAAAGGCTGATAAAAAAACTGTAAGTATCTGTTTCATATGCTTTCAAATCTAGATACCGAATATAAAAAAAAGATAGAATAAAATGGACTGAAATTCAATCAACAACATTATTTCGATAATTTGCCGAAACGTGCGCGATATTCATCATATAACTAGACTACTTAGCATACAAATAGGTATAATACTATGCATGTTACCGAGCTTCTCCGCTCAAGCACAAACCGATACTGAGTTCTGGTTTGCCGCTCCTGATTTACAACAGCTGCATGGAGATCGTCCTATTTTTCTTAGGATTTCAACGGGTAATAGTCCTGCAAATATTACAATTTCTCAACCTGCCAATCCATTATTTCCAGCATTGGCCTTCCCAAATATTCCAGCTAACAGTTCTATTTCAATTGACCTTACACCATATATAAGCCAAATTGAAAATACAGCTGTTAATGCAATTGATAACAAAGGACTATTTATTCAATCAGATGCTTTTGTTTCCTGCTATTATGATGTTGCACATCCCTCTAATGGGGATATGTATGCATTGAAGGGGGCTAATGCATTGGGGACTTCATTTACAGTTCCCTTTCAAATGGAATTAAATACCTGGAATAGACCTAATGTTATTTATGCGGCAGATTTTGTCATTCTTGCAACTGAGGATAATACATCAATACAGATAACTCCATTGAAAGATTTAGTCGGACATCCCGCAGGCACAACATTTACAATTGTTCTGAATAAAGGTCAAACCTACGTTTGCAGAGCAGTATCAACCCAAGGATTGAATAAGCCAGGTGGAACCAAAGTGAAGTCAGATAAACCAATTGCAATATCTAACAAATATGACTCACTAGAAATTCCTGGAAATCCCTGTGGAGATAGTGCAGGAGACCAATTGATACCCGATCGGCTTGCAGGAACAGAATTCATTTTAGTAAAAGGGTACTTAAGTACAAACTTTGATTACTATTTTGTTTTTGCAACTGAGGATGGAACAACAGTATTCACAAGTGATGGGACTACTGTAACTATTGATGCCGGAAGATATTTTTATGGGAGATTAATATCCGAATCTATTTTTGTATCGGCAAATAAACCCGTTCAAGTATTTCAAATCAGCGGATTCGGCTGCGAAGTTGGAGGTGCGGTCATTCCTTCTATTAAGTGTACTGGATCAACACAAGTTAGTGCAACCAGATTTACCGCTTCCAATCAAGAGTTTTATGTCAACTTGTTAGCCAAACGAGACAATATCAATGATTTTCTTTTAAACGGATCAAAAAATTTAGTTGACCCTTCTGTTTTCATGCCTGTAGGCGGTAACGGTTCTGATTGGATGTATGCACGAATTACAATTCCTCTTGCAATACTGCCTTCAGGATCTTCAGTAACTGTAGTCAATTCGACAGGAAAATTTCATATGGGGGTTATTCAAGGAGGTCAAAGAGGAACAACGCGTTTCGGATACTTTTCTGATTTTAGCTCAAACACCGTTTTTCTTAAAGATCCACTCAATCCCAACGAAGTAATTAAAGAAGAAAAAATCTTTTGCTACAAGTCAGATGCAAAACTACTCGCCATCAACAAAGAAAAAGATATCCAATTTACCTGGTCG
>JAULVY010000009.1:0-5367 GCA_032110825.1 Chitinophagaceae bacterium
TCCTGTTATTTCATTTATCGATTTGCAGAATCTAGCACAGAAGTTACAGTCATCTACGCGAAGCCTGAAGATTATCTTGCATGAGCATGGTCAATTGGTTTTGAATTCACGTTTCGACATGGTTTCGTTCTCAAACATTCAGTACTTTGTTTCAGCCATGGTCAAGCAAGGCACAAAAGACCGCGGACTGATGGTGGTTGATGACTCGGATGATGGCAAAAATGTTCCAATTGACCATGAGCAGATATTCAAGTTCATTTGTTCTCAAAGGTATTTGGAGAAGCTCAATCAGACAGTGTTTGAAGTTTTTCAAAGGAAAGGTCAGAAAAAACTTCACGTTAACCAGCTGCTCCAAATTCTGTTTTCATCGGTCGCATCCTCACTTCCTTATGTCGAGACAGAGCAAAATTTCAGGCATCATCCATTATCAAGCTCCAGTTCGTTTCAGCAATTAACATTCAAGTATTCGAGACAACGATTCGTTTGGCCAGATGAAGATACCAAGCTTGGATATTTGTGGGAATGTTTGGCTCGCATGAAAATGAATGTAGCCCGATCTCTCCAGTGAAGATGAGATGTTTTATTCGAATTGTTTGAGCCAGATGCGATTTGCTGAATTTTCAGCTGCTTCCGATGCTATGCTCAGCTGTTGTCGTGCTATAGAAAACAAGAATCAATTCACTCAATCTCACGTCACGGAAAACAACTTGTCTATTACCTTCTTCAAGTTCAGTCCCAAGTCGAACAATAAAGTCGTTGTCACCTAGTGCTTCTGGTATTGTAAGATCATCAAAATGTAAAAGGGGTTGAAATCTTATGCATTCACGCATGCATGCTTTCCAAAGCTCTGACTCTCTCCCATAAAGTTTTTCAGCGACAATCCAAGGTTGAAGCTGTTCTTCGGCGTTGTAAGTTGAAGCTTGAGCACGATTGACCGTGAAGAAAAGCATCTTGCGATCGACTAAAGAGTCTGCGCCTGGTCCGAAATGGATACTGTCGGATCGAAATAATACTAAATCTCCAGCAGCCATTTCAAAAAAGCGATACGAACTCGCGTCAAAACACATCACGGCTGAAAAATTCGCCCTGTAATAACGATTCCAAGCTGGATGAGTGCAGCGAAAATCAGTTGAAATGTCCTCCGCGAATTCGGGTGGTTTGACAATTTGTGATGATTGTTCCTCGAACATGTCCACATGGAAAAACGCTGACTTACAGCTACTTAGGTAAGCGATGATGACGAAACCGTTTCCATGATTCATATCAGCATGCGGGCACTGAGGCTTTGAAGATTTTGTGGAGCGCATTCCCAGAACTTCAGAACAATTGTGTTCTCCAAGTTCATCTCCGTTTAAAACAAAAAATCTCTCCAAAACTGATACCACTCTCGATTTCAACCTCTTGATTGATTCTCGTTTGTGTGAATTAGATATGACACTTTCAAGAAGCCACTGCTCTTGAAAACCACTGATGGTCTTTAACGTATTGGAAATGTGGCAATAAGACTCATCAAATACATTGGAAAGCTCTCTAAGATCATCAACTGACAAGAAATTTGTCATCTTCACGGGCGATCGGGGGTGGTGCAGTAGTTGCTCAGCAATATCCCTGCTATATTTTTCGTCGTCCATGTTGATTACTTTGCTGATGAAAGTGCGACGGAGTGCGTATTCAATACTAATATTCAGTTCAAGGAATTGAAGGGGGGGTGATGCTGTAGTATGCAATGAGAATTATTTCACCCGTCTCTTTTTTACCACTTCGGTGGCATGTGGATCACTAGAAAGTGCAGCATTCAAAATCTCAATCAATTGTAGACGAATACCAGAAACTTCATGATGCAGATTGTGGCAACTCCTGGCCATACCGAAGGCGGAATGAATGCACCAAACGAGATGAAAAGGTCTGTTGGTGTGCGCAAAGTCATTCCGTTGAATGAGATTTTCTCCATTGTCTTTAAGCCATTGGAATAGGCAATACTGGCGAATCTTAATCTCTTCACGAACTGATTCTGGCAAACAATGTGAAAAATGCAGAAGACAATCTGTCGCATTGAATCAAAAATTGAGATTTGAATTGATAAAACGGAAATAAAAAAGTGGAAGTTACGGTGTATTTCACACAAGCACTCCACATAACAGGGTTGGATCCTTGATCGCATGAATTTCAATAAATTGTTGATGACTCTGGAAAAGAAAACGGCGTATTTTTGAAAGCACTCAGAAGAAATCTCGAAGTTGCAGTAGTCTGTAAGAACGTAAACCACATGTGTTAAAAAGTAAACATCATGTATATCTAGTTCTCGGCTAAAAAAGCTTTGCCGCTCCCATCCTAAAACTCCTATGAGACGGTCGAAAACATACGTTCTGGTGAACTCGTATATGTCAAAAACTTCAACACCGATTTGAACTATTCTTTGGTTTAAGATACAACACAGATACACCAAGACAGTCCAAAGATTTAAAGGATCTAAATCATAGCGACCGAACGCCACCTCAGATTGCAGCTCAACGAACTTCGCTAGTCTGGCAATCCAACGTGTACCCAGGCGAGGTTCAGAAAGACACCAGTAGATGAAATTGCTCAGCTTGTTTTCTCTGTCCTCTGCTTCAGCTGAGTCGAAGAACCTATCATCTGTCATGAAGGTGTTATAGAAATTCTCATACTCGTGTGACAAGCTTTGTAATTGACAAAAAACATGCCGTAGATGCAAAGATATCTTGTTGCTTACAGAGGATTTCTGCATTTTCTGAACTAAAAATAAAATTGTTCCTCCAAAGTTATGAAGAGCAAACTCGCTGAAAACATTCCCCAAAACAGGCAGGCTCAAAATGGAAAGAAGCTTTGGGCAAAAATCAAGTGAATGCTGTGGAAACAAAAAAGAAGATTCAAGCCCGCTTTCAACGAAGGATTTGACAATCTGAAAAGTAACTTTCTGAATCCGTTGCAGGTCAGGAAAGATCGAATGGTCAATGTACGAAGGTTTCGTTGCAGTGAACGACAGCAGACAAAAAATCAAGATGACAATGTGAAACTGATCATGCTGTTTTTGTAAACCTGTAACAATCTTCCACGAACTGCCGATGCAGTAATGCATAAAATCGGACATCGGCAGATCGCGTTCTGTCAAGTCGAATAACTTTCGCAGAACAGCATCTTCGACACATTCACTGAAATTCGATGGGCCGAAAGAACGAGGTCCGTCGCATAGTAGTTCCAACACCGATTGACGATGTTTGACATAAGCATCATACGCGTTGATGCATTCATCAATCGCCGGCGGCGAATTTTCGTCAAATCTGAATACGCTTTGAAAATCATTGGCGATCTCTGCATATCTTGGAAATAGTTTTTTCAAGAAGCTCTCCCAGTTCAAGTCGTCATTCATCGCACTTTTTCTAGGGTGGAGCAATTTGCCTGCTAACAATGAAGACAGGTGATGAAAATCATCTGGAAAGCAATGAAGAATCCACGAAGTTATTGCGATGATAAATGGTAACAACTGATCATAGTCAGAATTTGTGGATGTCTCTAAATTCTTATCATCTAGCTCAAAAATCAGCCATTCAATGGATTGGAACAAAATAGTGCTGTTTTTCATATTTGAACAACAGGATTCAATGAATGAAACTAAAACTTCGTTTTTGTCAACCACACCATCACAGATCCAGACAACTGAATATGGCTCTTGTTCACAAGCAATACATGGAAACTCAGCTCTATCAAACCAATCACTTGTATATGGAAACGCTATCTCCATTCCAGATTCCATGCAAGATGGGCGGAGGAAACACAATCTAACGTAGCCAATCTCGTGAAGATTCGGATTGTTTCTTGGAAATCGGAACACATCAATTGTTTTGCATTCTGGACAAGCAGAATTCAAAAGGGCAATTAAGCCCAAGACAACTTCTCCGTGTGTTTTGGAAGACTCAAAATCCCAAAAACGAGCTGTAATTGGATGTTGTAGTCCGAAGTGAGGATGAGTGTTGAAAAAATCATATGGAAGCACAAAATGTGGAGCCGGATCAAAATATTCAAACTCGACTTGGTTGTTTGAATGATACGAGACCCCTTTCCAAAAAACACCAAAACCATGACCGCTATGATACTTGACCTCAATCATCTTCTCCAGACTTTTGTAAAACCGAACATGCGCTTTCAATTTCGATTCAACCCAAGGCATCATATCACAATTATTACGGATACAAATGACGTTCTGATAGAGAGTTACCATCTGTGAGCAAGCCTCCTCAAAAGAATGCGTAACTGTATGAAGCTCAGCTGCTGTCTCTAGAATAAGTTGCCAATCATTGGCCGTGGAGCAAAACTGATATTTCTTGGCATGTCGAGCTATCTCAAAAAAGCATATAGAGCGAAATGCGTCTTCAATAAAGCAAAGCGCTTTGGCGTAGGCAAAGACACAATCTTCCTCAACCTTCTTCATCTTTTTAAAGGTACCTGTCGTGTTGTGCAACACGGAATGCAACAATCTTTTTTGTGCGAGAAGATGAAGAGCGTGTTGTTGAAAGCAAGAGAGTTCGTTTCCGCGTCAGTTCCAGTTGACAAGTCTGGAATGCAATGTGGTGATGATCTGCTTGGACGGTTTGTTTCTTCAACTCCTCCGATTTTGAGTGGCGACTCAATCTTATTGGTTGGGGAAAACTTGTTTGAGAGCTTGAGAGCGAGTGAAATCAACGATCTAAAATCTATACTTTTGCAAAAAAACATAGTGATATCAATTGCGTCGTTTTTCAGCTTGGACAAGGAGACAACCTCGCAGCAGAGTTATACTCTGGACATCGGAAACGGTGAGGAGATTGCAGTTCGTAAGTATTACATCCCGATGCAGGATATTTTAAGCGTTATCGACACCCCGGATCTTGACGAGTTGCTGACTTGCAACCATTTTGATCACAAGTTCAACCAGATTTGGTGTAATCCAGAACCATCTCTATGTAATCCACAGAACCATCGGAATGTAATCTTTATCATGATTTGTTTGACATTTGCTGTTTTCTAGGCTACTTTGCAGCGATATTGCTTTCATTCTACTTGAATCCAAACGGGATTTTGAAAATTGTTTTGCCAGATAATGATGATGAAGAGAAGTCGTATTTGCAAGCATGTGCACCTCTACCACTGAGCGTTATAGAGAGATATCCATCGATGAAGTATCATTACCGCCCATTGCCAGAGAAGGGAAGAGGATTTCCAGAGTGCTTTGTTGTATTGCAAATCCAGTCTGACGCTCTCTCAACCACTGCCAGCACCACATCTCAATCTTATCAACTTGTAGTCTCGCAAGAATCCAAATGGGGTGGGGCGTTTCTAGAGACGATCAGCACTTCAAATGCAACCATTAAC
>JAULVY010000010.1:0-13129 GCA_032110825.1 Chitinophagaceae bacterium
CCTGTATAATCAATTTGGGTATTTTCTAAACGCACACCGGTAATCAATGAAACTTTCTTGGATAAATCTTGATCATATCGAAGATAAACTGCTGAAATTGTTTCATTGGCTTTGTAATTAAGCGCCAAGAATTCCTCTAGCCTCTGCGTCCGGGTAAATGCACTATTGCCTTGCAATTCAGTTTTACCCACAAAATCAGGAGTTGCAAAAGGTCCTAGACGAAATTTATCACCCGCTTGAAATTTATAAACATTTTGATTGGAGTAATTAACTAAATTCATCGTGCGGATCAGTGGAAGTGTAGTTGATGTTGGTGTGTAGCGATAAAAATCATTTATTCTTTCTTTACTCCTCTCGCTATATCGAACCCCCAATTTTAAAGACCCATTCAATTGATTACCCAATACAAACGGTATCTTATAGTTAATCTTGGTAGTCCAATCATTTTCAAAAACTTCACCAAATTGTTCAGTAAATCGTCTAAAATTTAAATCTGCTGAACCCAAGGGTGTGAAAGTAGTTACATATGGCAATCTTGGGTTGTCAACATCCATACGAACAAATTGATTAGTACGATTGTACTCTAAATAACGTTCGTTTGGCCTGTATTCACTTGCTCGAGATACAGAGCTGCTCCATTCCAAAATTGTTTTTCCTAAAATATGTTCTCCCTTTGCACTTGCAGTTTTTACAATTTGTTCTTCTAATCTTCTTGATCTTATTCTATCGTTGTCAAGACCTCCTTTCGTTTGAACGCGAACTTCACCTCTATACCCCGTGAAATTACCACTGCTAAACTGAGGAGAAATACCCGTTACTCTCAAACGGAACCTGTTTTCCCAATCATCTCTCCAATTATACATACCGGAAAGTGTAATAGTATTTTTTTTATTCAATCGATAATCGATTGTAGCATTGAAACTTCTACGCGTTCTTTTCACATCATATTTACGGATATCATGTTCTGCTAGATACGCCCATCCGGGTGCTCCCTGAGCCCATACACCTTCAATATTATCACTTCCGTAATTATTATCATTGATAGTTAATGAACCAACGATGCCAAGTTTATTGTTAAACAGACGTCCGCCTGCAAGCATAGATAAATTGAAGATGTTTCCATTCCGAATCTGATTTTTACCTCCTGAGATGGTCGTGGAAAAACGAAACTTATTTGGAGCCGGTCTTGTAATTAAGTTTACGCTTCCTCCAATCGCATCTGCATCCATATCCGGTGTTAATGTTTTACTTACCTCTACAGTTTGAATCATATCCGATGGAATCAAATCCATTTGAACTTTACGATTATCCCCTTCTGCAGAAGGAATTCGTGTTCCATTTAGTGTCACAGCATTCAACTGTGGAGCAAGGCCTCGGATAATGATATCTCTTGCTTCACCTTGATCATTTTGCATGGTTATTCCAGGAACTCTCTTCAAAGCGTCCCCTATATTCTGATCGGGAAAACGTCCAATTTGATCTGCGCTAATGATGTTCCCAATATTTCCATTTGTTTTTTGCTGATTTAAAGCCTTAGCTTGTCCCTTTAATCTATCTCCTAAAATGACGATAGATCTTAAGTTACCGTCGCCTTGCTTCATTTCAATTTGCAAATCATTTACCCCCTGTGATATTGTAATTTCTTTCTGTAAAGGTTGATATCCTATATAGGAAACGAGAATAGTCTCTGATCCCGTTTTTACATTTGTAAATACTACAAGTCCATTAACGTCGGTAAACGATTTTCTCTTTTGATTAGCTAACGTGATGGTAGCACCCGGTAAATTGAGAGAGTTCTCATCTACAACTTTTACTTTCAAAACTGCACTTTGCGCCTTTAACTGAGATGATATCGTCAAAAAACAAACAAGGCAAAAAAGAAGTTTCCGCATACCTTAAATTTTCCGCGAAGCTATCTTAACTCATTTGTTTGAATGTTATGCAAATGTTAGTAAACTATTAATTGAACATTAGCAAAAAGCGGAACCTATTGGTTCCGCTCGGTATCATAGGAATTCTGACAATACTTATTTGTGGTAGAATTTTTCATCTACAATGAAATCCCCTTTCCAGCGCTGAACAGCAACTTGCTTGTACTGAACTCTTCCCATTCCCTTCAGTGTTACATCCATCCAATTTTCTACCATCGTTACTCCATTCTCTTCATCGGAAGTGATAGCATCCACCCCCATGCCATGAAACTCTTCAATTGCTCCTAAAAAGGCTAATTCTCTTTCTCTATTTGCAGCCTTTCCCACACAAGGTTCCATATGTCCTAAGTCCACCATAACTACTTCTTCCCCGTAATACTTTTCAAATGCATCTAGCATCTTTCCGGATGCCATCATGTCGTAAATGTCTTTCGCTTTTTCTTTGTATGTCATATCAGATAAATTTATGCAAAGGAACAAACATTGTCTTTCAATGTTTAAACATCATATCACAATATTCAAAAATCCAGTATTTATACGTACATCAATTCACGCCCCGAACAACAAACCAGGTATATCCTTCAGCAGGAATAGATACATCCAAACTCGCATCTCCTTTAGGATCTAAGGATAATTGGCGAATAGTCTTACCCTTCTCAACAAAAGTTGCCTTCCCGGATAAGCCTGAATAATACATAGGTATTTTAATTTTCCGCTGAATAGCCTCTTGAGTTGGGTTGAATAACAATACAAATGCTCGGTCCTTCAAAAAGGGACTTGCATGCATCCACCCATCCCAATCCCGACCATCAGCTCGTCTCAAATGAACAATGGAAGCATTTAAAATATCTCGATATTGCTTATACCAAGAAATGGTTTGAGTTACCAATACTTTAGTGGAATCGGTATCATACAAACGCGGACCTCGATAGCAAGCCTGAACACCTGCACCGTAATATTGAACCATCAATTGCTCATAATCTTTCAAATGATCTTTCAACGGTTCCAATACCGCTTCAGGCCCCCCTTCTTGATACTTGGTTAATGGCACAAATCCCCAGCCCATCGAGGGAAGCTTTTCAAACGTACCATCGTGTATATTCTGCCGATTCAGAATTTTTTGCTGCTCCCTGGATAATGAAAAATTGACTTCACGATAGCCAATCGCAATCTTATGAGTGCCATCCAAGAAATACCAATCCGGTGCATTCACATAAATTCCATTTTCATTGCACCACCGATACAATCCCTTTTGTAACTCCATCTGACGCCATTGCGAATCATCTAAATTCTTATGCCCCGGATGTTTTGTGGATGCACAAACATCGCCGGGATAAGGACCATCATTTTCAAATAAGTCGAAACCCGTTTTGCTCATGAAGTACTTTAACTTTTCCAAATACGTCAATCCCCATCTACTCCCCATACAGGGTGCATTCCCAAAAAAAGCACCCCCGGGCTTACCGGTTTTAGGATCAATGACATCGGTTTCATCATCAATTCTTCTACTGCTGAACAAGGAATAACTACCAATCAAGATTCCTTTGCTATGTGCATAATCAGATAATCGCTTCCACCTTATAATGTTTGCTTCACTTGTGTCTTCCATATTACAGTGACTACCAAAACTTAAAATCAAAGCTTCGTATCCCGTAGCAGCACATTGATCGACAGCAGCTAGCACCTGATCGTCGTTCCGACTGATCAAATGCATAAAAATGGGATTTTGGGTTGTCCAAGGCGCTACTGTAGCATACATACGTTGTAACATCATTCCTCTTCGCTCGCGATCGTAACTATCCATCAACAATTCATGCGTGCGTGGTGAATTGATTTCTTCACCAGGCGCCAGCTCAACAGCCCGAACATGTTCAGGATACACTTCCAATACACATGGTGTTTGATAATTATAATTAACCTGTGAAGTATACGAAGAATCGATTTTCCAGTGTGTTGTCTGATCACTAATATCATAACGCATGGCATTATTAAATGCATAATTGGTTTCAACGTAAATGCCATGCTGTTTTTTCATTTGATCCGGACTACCCACCACAGCACTCTCCTCTTCAACCAGTCCTAACGATTCGTTCACAATCCGATTGACAACAATAGTAGAGCGAGATTGATTAACAACAGAAACCCATTTCACAATCAACGGAATACCATCATACAATTCATAATTCACGTGAACAAGAATTCCATTTAAAAATGGCAAGGGCGACTCATACGTAAATTCTATTCTCTTCCCTTTCGGTTGATTCAAGTTCGAAGCCCATGTTTTACGCTTCCATTGAATCAAGGGTTTAAGATCACTCACTTCAATATTTTTCAAAACGAAATCGGAATCTCCCTTGTACAAACGATCAAGATCCTGAATTTTTAAATACGCTTTTTCTTTTTGCCCTAACAATCCACCTACAGCATATTGCTGCCCATTTAAGGTTACAAAAGCCTCTGGGCGAATCGCTCTCAACAATTGCTGTCCCGAACTTAAATTGGTAAAATCCAAACAGGCTACATTGGGACTCACCCTAAACGTCCTTCTAACCAACCCGTTGTATAGAACAAGTTCTCGCTTGCCATCAGTATAATAAATTCCCGCTTTTTCTTGTGTTGGCTTAATCAGCCAATCTTCTGGCTTCACTTGATTTTTTGATGGATTCCAGAAAGGTAAATCCTGTGCAGAACCTACAAAAGACAAAAGAACTGCTACTCCTGTGTATGCATATTTTTTTACCCAATTCATTGTACTGTATTTAAAGAATGATAAACGCCAATATGAAAACTGAAATCAAAACAGTGATGCTTAGAAAAACAGTTGCCAATGAAAAACTACGGTAGGTCTGCGTCATGGTCATTCCACTGAACTGAGATATAACCCAAAAATAGGCATCATTGGTATGACTAACCATCATCGTGCCTCCTGCAACTGAGGCCAACAACAATGCCAGTTCCACAGGCTGATCAATTCCTACACTTACGGTTAAAGGTGCGAGAATAGAGGTGACTACAATAATAGCAGATGTTGTACTTCCCTGCGCAGTTTTAATTAACACTCCCATACACCAGGCAATAAATAAAAACATGAATATGCTCTGATCCCCGTCAATAGCAACTGATTGTACCCATTCCGATAAACGTGTACGCTTCAGTACCTCGCCAAATACTCCACCTGCACCTACAATAACCAAGATGCTACCGGCATGTACAATTCCTTCTTTCACCCATTGATGCAAATCATTCCACTGATGTTTTTGAATGGTAATTAAACTCAGTGCAAAGCCGATGAACAATGCCATAACAGGGTTGCCTATAAAATCAATTAGTGTACGCTGATCCGTACTTAATGGAATAAAGAAAGAAAATGAAGAAATGGCAATCAATACCAAAGGCACCCAAACGGGGATAAGCGATTTCCAAACTGGAACAGTAATTACATCATTGACCACTACCGTGTCTTCAACTTGATTTGTTTCAACCCGACTTGCCCATCGAGAACTAAACCACCAGGCCATGATGGTTGCCGGAATAGAAATCAACAATCCAATGCCAATAACAATTCCAAAATGTTCTTTCAATCCCAAATTGGCGGCACCTGCTATACTGCCCGGATGAGGTGGAAGCAAGGTATGGGTGATGTACAGTCCACTCGCCAATCCACAAACAATTGCCGCATACCGTTGTCCGCTTTTCTTGGCAAGCGGTTTTGTTAATCCGCTTAAAATAATATATCCACTATCACAAAAAATAGGAATACCAACAACCACGCCGATTACTGTTATGGCAGCCACCGTTCGTTTCTCTCCAAATAATTTCAAAATAAATTGTGCAATACTCACAATGCTTCCGCTCTTCTCCAATACCGTTCCAATCAACGTTCCCAATATCACAACCAGTCCGATTTTCTTCATCATATTGCCAAACCCATCGTTTGCAGCATTCACAATTTCACCAATAGGAATACCACTGAAAATTCCAGTAAGAAAAGCTGCCAACAAAAGAACAAGAAAAGGATTGATCTTAAATGAAGAACCCATTACAACAATAAAAACAATCGCAGCTGCAATGAGCAATAACAATGGAATTCCAGTGATCATGTAATTAAATATACTGCTTGATTCTTTTAGAATTGAAGTTATAAGTAAAAAAATTCCCTCCTTGCAGGAGGGGAATTAATTAAAATGCATAACCAATTAGATTAAGAAAAGATTTCTTTAATTGCTGCGCCAATAAATTTCTCCGGTGCAGAAATAGAAAGTTGTTGATCCCCTGCAATTGAACTCAGGCTCACAACCTGCTCTATACCTAAGGGACCAAGGTCCATATGCTGAAGTTGATTATCACCGCATAGAACACGTACGCGTTTGTTGTATTTCTGCGCAAGCTTAGCCATTGTCCCAACCACCTTGCCCTGCAACGACTGTTCATCCAAACAACCTTCACCGGTGATGATGATATTGGCTTCTTTTATTTTTTGCTCTAATCCAATTTCATCAATCAATTGCTCAACTCCCGGCAACAACCGTGCTCCCAAAAAAACAATACAGCCCGCTCCCAATCCTCCGGCAGCTCCAGCCCCAGGCTCTTCAGCTACTGACTTCCCAAAATACTTCATGAACATATCATCAAGATGCTTGAGTCCATCATCTAAAATCTCTACTTCTTCGGGTGATGCTCCTTTCTGTGGACCATACACAAAAGCTGCTCCCTCAAATCCATAAAGTGGATTCTTCACATCACATGCAACTTGAAATTCAATACCCTCCAATACATCAGTTTCAGGCATCACAATATCTTCAATCAAGCCTAAGCTTTCACCGCAAGGATCCAAAGGATCTCCATTGCGATCCAAAAACATAAACCCCAACGCATCGGCCATTCCAATTCCGCCGTCATTGGTAGCACTTCCACCAATACCCAAAATGATTTTAGTCGCTCCGCGCGCAATGGCATCCCGAATCATCAATCCCGTTCCATATGTTGAAGCCAGCATGACATTTCGTACTTCCTGCTTCAATATCGCCAATCCACTGGCTGCAGCCATTTCAATATGAGCAGTCTGCGTTTCAGATGCATATTGATAAGAGGCACGAATAGGTGCTCCAAATGCATTTATGGTTTGCGTTTCAATTTCAACAGTATGAAAATAATGTTGAATGATCGATGCATACCCATCACCTCCATCTGCCAAAGGAAAGGACTGAATAGTAGCTTCAGGATATAAAGCAACAATCTCCTTGCGTAATGCTTCACACAAGGAGATTGAGTCAATAGACCCCTTGAATTTATCGGGGGCAATAAGAACGTTCATGTTTATTTTCTCTTGGGATAAACTGCATTCACTCCCAATTCTTCTTCAATACGAATCAACTGATTGTACTTAGCCATGCGATCCGTACGTGAAGCAGATCCTGTTTTGATTTGTCCGCAATTCAATGCCACAGCTAAATCGGCAATGGTTGTATCTTCTGTTTCACCGCTGCGGTGACTCATTATAGATGTATATCCATGCGTTTGTGCTAAACGAACTGCATTGATCGTTTCGGTTACGGTACCAATTTGATTTACTTTTACCAAAATTGAATTAGCAATTCCCTTGTCAATACCTTCTTGCAAACGCAATACATTGGTAACAAATAAATCATCACCAACCAACTGGCAACGATTACCAATGGATTCCGTTAATTTCTTCCAACCATCCCAATCGTCTTCGGCCATTCCATCTTCAATTGAAATGATCGGATATTTATTTACCCAATCAGCCCAGTAAGCAACCATTTCATCTGAACTGATCACTTTGCCGGAGCTCTTGTAAAACTTATAGGTCTTATCTTCTTCGTTAAACATCTCACTGGTTGCCGCATCCATAGCAATGTTAATCTGAGAACCTGTTTTATATCCTGCTGCTTCAATTGCTGCGATCACTGTTTCAATAGCCTCTTCGTTGCTCTGAATATCTGGAGCAAATCCACCTTCATCTCCAACATTGGTGCTATAGCCTTTTTTCTTCAATACACTTTTCAACTGATGAAAAATTTCTACCCCCCAACGCAAACCTTCACTAAAAGAAGAAGCCCCGGTAGGAACAATCATGAATTCCTGAAAATCAATTTTATTATCCGCATGCGCTCCTCCATTCAAAATGTTCATCAAGGGAACAGGCAGAGTAACGGCATTCACACCACCGAGATAACGATACAGATTTAAGTTACTCGCTTGTGCTGCAGCTTTGGCAACAGCCATTGAAACAGCCAAGGTTGCATTTGCTCCTAACTTGGCTTTATTCGGTGTGCCGTCCAAATCAACCAATATTTTATCGATCAATGCTTGCTCAGTTGCAGGAACACCCAACAACTTAGGACCAATTATTTTATTTATATTCTCAATCGCCTTCAAAACTCCTTTTCCAACATATACAGCTTTGTCTCCATCTCTCAACTCTACTGCCTCGTGTTTTCCCGTTGATGCGCCAGAAGGAACAGCAGCTCTTCCAACAAAACCGCTCTCCGTAATCACATCCACTTCAACAGTTGGATTTCCTCGGCTATCTAAAATTTGTCTGGCATGTACATTGGCAATAAGACTCATAACATTTAATTTATCGTGAATTAGAAAAAACGATGCACTTAACTTGCAGAACCCGTAAGTGAGCGGAAAATTTCCTCCAAACTGCGGCTCTGCGCTTGCAAAGAAACATCATTCATGTCTTTTTGCAAAGTCCCGCTCAACAAATCATTCAAAGCTGCATCCACAGCAATTTTTCCTTTGTGTATGATGATAACCCTGCTACACAGGGCTTCAACCTCTTGTAGAATATGCGTAGAAAATAAAATCGTCTTTTCAGTTCCTAAATTTCGAATCACTTCACGAATCTCAATAATTTGGTTAGGATCCAACCCTGTTGTAGGCTCATCCAAAATCAATACCTCAGGATCGTGAAGCAAGGCTGCCGCTAAACCTACACGTTGCTTATATCCTTTTGACAATTGACCTATTTCTTTATGTGATTCAGGCTTTAACCCGGTTATCGCAATCACTTCTTCAATTCTGTCCTTTGCGGAATCAATTCCATGCAAGCCTGCCATCACTCCCAAATATTCCCGTACATACATATCTGTATACAATGGATTCAACTCCGGTAAATAGCCGATTTTCTTTTTGGTATTCAGCGATTCTCCTTGAACAGGTAAACCACAAATTTCAATGCTACCAGCATCGGGCTGTAAATACCCGGTGATCATTTTCATGGTTGTTGATTTACCAGCTCCATTGGGACCTAAAAAACCAACAATCTCTCCTTTTCCAATCTCAAAACTAATGTTATCAACTGCGCGTTGTGTTCCGTATTGCTTGAGTAAATGATCAACTTTAATCGACATGCTATTTTTTATTCTTCCACTTCATTGCTGGATTTAGGTAAATGATCATAAGCACCCGATGCTGCTAACCAACCAAAAACAATCAATCCAATTGCAATTGGAAAAAATACAAATGCAAAGATACTCCATTGAATAATCGTATCCACCGTTGGTTTTTGATTGATTTGCTCGATAGAAGTAATGAGCAAAGTACTGTAAGCCACAACAGCGATTAAAATCCAAACAACGCCTAAATATTTTTTGACTTGATTCATCTTACTTTTTTTTAATCGTTGACATTCGGATCAATTTTATTGGACAAGTAAATACTTCCAATAACAAGACATACAGCTGCAACAGCAATAGGATACCAAAGTCCAACCAATGCATCCCCTGAATACATAGTACCCAATAACACCGCAATAAATGGTGTCATGCCTCCAAAAACTCCATTCCCCAAATGATAAGGCAAGCTCATGGATGTATAACGAATTCGAGTGGGAAATATCTCAACCAAAAAAGCGGCAATTGGACCATATACCATGGTTACAAATACAATCTGAATGAATACCAATGCTACCATCGCCCAGTAAATATCGTTTGGAAGCTCTTTTGATTTCCCCGATGCCTTTCCTTCCGCTTCTTTACCGGATTGGAACAAGGTATCGGTCTTGGACACTTTCTCTACGATACCGTTTTGAAAGAAATACGATGTGGTTGTTCGTTCCAAACCATAGTCGCTTTTCCCGGCCGGAACAATTACGCGCTCAATCTTGGTTTTGCGATTGTCTTTAACCACTTGTTCCGTAGTAGTCAAATCCAACATCTTTTGGTAGATGGGTCGGTACGAAAAAATCGCCAACAGCAATCCAACCATGATAATCCATTTCCTACCCCAAGTATCACTGAGTTTTCCAAATACAATAAACAACGGTGTTGCTGCAATAATAGCCCAAATCAAAATGGTGCGTGTCTGCTCAAAATCAACAAGGCATTTCGCTTCTAAAAACGTTTGTGCATAAAACTGTCCCGTATACCAAACCACTCCCTGACCCATCGTAGCTCCAAACAAAGCCAACAAAACCATTTTGAGATTCCCCTTGTGCATCAAACTTTCCCGAATGGGATTGGTCGACGTTTTTCCTTCCTTCTTCAATTTGGTAAACAAAGGCGATTCGTGCATTTTCAAACGGATATAAATACTCATTCCTACCAATGCAACAGAAAACCAAAATGGTATTCTCCATCCCCATTCCTCAAAAATCCGAATCGACTCAGCATCATCTGCTGCTAAACTTTTTCGGGTGATTAAAATAATTCCAAGAGAAAGTAAGAGCCCCAATGTAGCTGTGGTTTGTATCCAACTGGTATAGTACCCACGTTTGTGATCGGGTGCGTGTTCTGCCACATAAGTAGCTGCTCCTCCATATTCACCTCCCAAAGCCAACCCCTGTACCAACCTCAACAACAATACCAACAAAGGAGCAAGAAATCCCAGCGTTTCATAGCCAGGAATCAAGCCAATAGCAAAGGTGGAACCTCCCATCAACACCAAGGTCAACATAAAGGTGTACTTCCTTCCAATCATATCCCCCAACCGCCCAAACACCAACGCACCAAATGGTCTCACAATGAACCCAGCCGCAAATGTGGCTAATGTAGACAGCAAAGCGGCGGTGGGATTTGTCTTGGGAAAAAATTGTGTAGCAATGATGGGTGCCAAACTCCCAAATATGTAGAAATCATACCATTCAATCAGAGTGCCGACTGAAGAAGCAAAAATGACTTTTCGGGTTTGTTTTTTATCGGGTGCAATCGTCATGGAGTAAAGGTAAAACCGGTATTTGATTTCGTTTTGAAGATAAAAATATATCGGGAAGAATCTTATTTTTTTTAACTTACCCATCCCAAAATGCGATTGAAGTCATGAGTTATCCTTATCAAATCAAATCTTTCGAAGAGTATCAGCAGGCATGGAAGAAAAGTGTAGAAGACCCGGAAGGTTTTTGGTCGGCTATCGCTGAAACATTTATATGGAAAAAACCATGGGAAAAGGTATTGGAATGGAATTTCAAAGACCCTTCAATTCAATGGTTTCAGGGTGGAAAATTGAATATAACAGAAAATTGCATTGATAGGCATTTACTGGATAAAGCCCATCAACCAGCCATCATTTGGGAACCCAATGATCCTGCCGACCACCACCGCATGCTTACCTACGCGCAACTGCATACCAAAGTTTCGCAATTTGGAAATGTGCTGCGAAACAATGGAGTAAAAAAAGGAGACCGCGTTTGTATTTACATGGGTATGATCCCGGAACTGGCAATTGCTGTTTTAGCCTGTGCCCGAATCGGTGCCATTCATTCGGTAATTTTTGGTGGCTTCAGCGCACAAAGTATTTCAGATCGACTTCAAGATGCACATGCAGAATTCATCATCACCTGCGATGGAGCATTCAGAGGAGCAAAAGATATTCCATTGAAAAATGTGATTGACGATGCATTGGTGAATTGTCCATTTGTAAAACGTGTTATTGTATGCACCCATACACGTTCCGCTGTAAGCATGATCAAAGGTCGTGATGTATGGTGGGAAGATGAAGTCCGTAAAGTTGAAACTGCCGGTAATCCCGATTGCCCACCAGAAGTTATGGACGCTGAAGACCCATTATTCATTTTATATACTTCAGGTTCTACCGGAAAACCCAAAGGTGTTGTTCATACCTGCGGTGGATATATGGTATACACAAATTATACTTTTGTTAATGTATTTCAATACCAACCACAAGAGATACATTTCTGCACAGCAGATATTGGATGGATTACTGGCCACTCATATATTCTATACGGTCCACTCAGCGCTGGTGCAACTTCTTTGATGTTTGAAGGAATTCCAACATTTCCCGATGCGGGAAGATTTTGGGATATCGTTGACAAGTATAAAGTAAACATCCTGTATACTGCACCTACTGCCATTCGGAGCTTGATGGCATTTGGACTTGGTCCTGTTCAAAATAAAGATCTGAGTTCACTTCGTATTTTAGGTACCGTAGGTGAACCCATCAACGAAGAAGCATGGCATTGGTATGATGAACATATTGGCAAGAAAAATTGTCCCATTGTAGATACCTGGTGGCAAACAGAAACAGGTGGAATTCTGATCAGCAACCTGGCAGGTATTACCCCATCCAAACCAAGTTATGCTACATTACCGATGCCAGGTGTTCAACCCTTGTTGGTGGATGAAAAAGGAAACGAGATCAAAGAAAATAATGTAACAGGGAATTTATGTATTCGTGCACCTTGGCCTTCAACCCTGAGAACAACCTATGGAGATCATGAAAGATGCCGAACCAACTATTTTGCCACGTATGAAAATTTATATTTCACAGGTGATGGTGCTTTCCGCGATGAAAACGGATTTTTTAGAATAACAGGAAGAGTAGATGATGTGCTCAACGTAAGTGGGCATCGTATTGGCACTGCCGAAGTAGAAAATGCAATCAACATGCATGCCGGTGTTGTTGAAAGTGCTGTAGTGGGTTACCCGCATGATGTAAAAGGTCAGGGTATCTACGCCTATGTTATCTACAGCGGAACGCACGGAGATGAAGCGATGATTCGTAAAGACATCACAGCAACGGTGAGTCGCATCATTGGCCCCATTGCCAAACCCGATAAAATACAACTGGTTTCGGGATTACCCAAAACCAGAAGTGGTAAAATCATGCGCCGCATTCTTCGCAAAATTGCAGAAGGCGAATTGGAAAACCTTGGTGATACCACAACACTCTTGGACCCAGGTGTAGTAGATGAAATCAAGAAGGGGAAGATT
>JAULVY010000010.1:13139-19743 GCA_032110825.1 Chitinophagaceae bacterium
AATGTTCCTGCCCACTTTTCCCTATTCACTTGTATTTCCCTATTCTCTATTCCCTATTCCCTTGTATTTCCCTATTCCCTAGTTAGAAAATCTCACCCCAACTGTATACGGCACTTGATTCAGACCGTATTGATGCATTCTATTGGTAGCCATTGAACCATATAATCTAACTCTACCCAATCCCAACTCACCAACATAAGCAATCTTGAACGGCTCTAAATTGAATTCGGAATTGGTTTTTTCTACCCCATTTGCAGTACGTTGCTTTTGGCGGGATCTGTATAAATATCCGCCGCTAACTCCAAAGGAAACCTGCAAGGCACTCTTGGGTTTCATGGGATTGGTATTGATATTAATCATCATGGGAACCGTGAGGTAATTGGCTACCAATTTATTTTTAGTAACCGCCCCCGGTTCTCTTCTTTGTGTATATACCTGGGAAAGAATTGCAATCGTGGGCTCTTGTTTGTCAACATAAGTTAACCCCGTTTTGAAAAAATAATTATTGCTCTCAATTCCAAACCCATACTTCAAATTCACAACACTTTTAATAATGCTTAATCGTTGCATAAAAAACCAAAGATTGAAGTTGGATACACGGGATACGCGTAAAGCAAAATCATTGCTGGTTGGAGGAAGACTGAGTGGTGATGCCATAAAAGCACGGGCCTCAAAAGAAGAGTAATCGGTCTTATCACTATACCCAGCAAAACCTATATCAAATACAAACCAATTGGTTGAAACTTTTTTTGGTTTACGCTTAGGGATAAATTTTTCTTTTAAAGATTTGAAATCTTGAATCGTGCTAAAATCTAATGATTTGATGGATTCATCAAACGACTTTGATAAATCTCCGAATCGTTTTGTTATATCCTTACCTATAATAGTAATACTTCCAATCTTCATTGTATCACTGATCACAACAAGCGAGTCGATTTTCTTCAATTCACTCTGATTGTTCCCCTCGGAACGAATGATGGTCATGCCACCTACGCGTATAGTATCTACTTTCTTGGGTGAACTGGTATCCGATTGAGCATGGACCTGAATCAAAAACAATAAACTAAATAAAGCAATGCCTGCATGTTTCATAACGCACTTATTTTAATAATTAATTTTTAACGTGTATGTGAAAATTTGCTACCTGAATAACCTTGGCATCTCCATCATCGTTCTCATGAAGTACTTTTCTAGAAATTTTTCGGATCAACCCTTTAAATAAAGATCCTTCGTTCTCCTCTGGCAAAGACGCTCTGAGCAAGGCTTCCATATTGGGAGATGATGTAGCCGCAACTGCTTGTATGGGTTCTGCTTTCATACGATCGGTAGCAGCATCCAGAACTTCTTTGGTAAAATTCGATTGCCCTTGTATACGATCTATACTCCCTGTTAGTCCAACTTGAACTTCGTCTGAAATTAGATTATCTTCTTGCACAACCATTAAAGATTGATTAATTGACCGCGAAGTCTCTTCTATTTTTTTCGTTGTTCGAACACGACTGATTAAAGATTTGGCTATAGGTTGATCAACGTTAGAAAGTTCCTGATTCACTGACTCTTTTGCAGGTATCAGTGGCGACTCACTGACAGTAGCAATTTCTTTTACAGTCATAGGCTCTATAGACTCTTGTTGCTGAATCCACCAAAACAATCCAACCAACAATACAATGGAGGCAGCAACAGCCCATCTCCCCATCAATGGAAAAGAAAATACCGGAGTCTTTCGATACAACTCCTGTTTATTCGGATATATAATATTTTGATCGGGTTCGAAACGATATATGGTCTCCAACATCTTCAATTCGTCTAACTTCAAAGACGACTTATTCGGCATAGTCACTTCTTCTGGAATCAACTTTACCTGTTGTATCACATCAAATTCAGTTTTCAATTCAGGATGCAATGAAACGAAATTCAAAACCAATTCCTGTTCGGAAGCAGACAACTCATTGTCGGCATAAAGCAAAAACCAGGATTCATAATTTTGTTTCGTGATCATCAGATGATATTTTCAACTTTTCCTACATACGCTTTCAACTGCAATCGGGCACGGTGTAAATAAACTTTAACCTGACTGGAATTTAGCGAAGTGATTTTCCCAATCTCCTCATAACTATACCCTTCGTAATCCTTTAACAAGATCAATGACTTTTGCAAAGGAGTCAATTGTTGTAATGCTTTTTCAAGTTCTTTTTTCAAATTCAGATTCTCGCGACGTTCCATTTTCGCATCTTCAGCAAAACTTTCTTTCAACTCAATGCGACTATTCTTTCGAATATGATCAATCATTTGGTGATACGCTACCGTAAACAAATAGGATTTGGAAGTAGCCGAAACCACCTTATCCCTGTTGATCCACATTTTTTCAAAAGCAGATTGTACAATATCCCGAGCATCTTCTTCGTGTTGCAGGTTCTTCAATATAAACCGATAAACCCCATCCGCATGCTCATCTACACAGGTATTGAATTCTCTCTCCGTCATTCGTTTTGGTTGTACGCGCTATTGTTAAACGAAGTTCGAAAGGAAAAGGTTACAGAAGCGTGAAAAATTCAGTCGAAATACCCTACCTAATCATAAAAACAAGGGTAAAATCAATAATTTTACGCACTTGAGTTAAACCATAAACATGAACAACTCCCTAACCCATAGAATCGAAGCCGAATTGAAAGAAATTGAAGCTGCTGGCCTGTTTAAAAAGGAACGTATCATTGAAAGTACGCAAGGTGCTGAAATCATTGTAAACGGGAAAAAGGTAATTAACCTTTGTGCCAACAACTACCTTGGACTTTCCTCTCATCCCAAAATCATTGATGCCGCTAAACATACAATCGACTCAAGGGGGTTTGGACTTAGCTCTGTTCGATTCATCTGTGGTACGCAAGACATACATAAGGAATTGGAAAAGAAAATTTCAGAATTCCTCGGCACAGAAGACACCATTTTATATGCTGCTGCGTTTGATGCCAATGGCGGTGTATTTGAACCTTTGTTCAACGACCAGGATGCAATCATCTCAGATGAATTGAATCACGCTTCCATAATCGACGGTGTTCGTTTATGTAAAGCACAACGCTTTCGTTACAAACACAACGATATGGCAGATTTGGAAGAACAGCTGAAAGCGGCTTCCCACCTGCGTAACCGCATCATCGTAACCGATGGTTCGTTCAGTATGGACGGCACCATCGCACAATTAGATAAAATTGTTCCGCTCGCAGAACAATACGATGCGGCCATTATGATCGATGAATGTCACTCTTCCGGATTTTTAGGAAAAACAGGCAGAGGTACACACGAACATTGCGGCGTGATGGGAAAAATAGATATCATCACAGGCACACTTGGAAAAGCATTGGGTGGAGCATCCGGTGGATTTACCAGTGGCAAAAAAGAAATTGTTGAAATGCTTCGCCAAAGAAGCCGTCCCTATCTTTTTTCAAATACCCTTGCCCCCAGCATCGTTGGAGGCTCTATTGCCGTTTTAGATCTCCTAAGCGAAACAACAGCATTGCGAGACAAACTGGAATGGAATACAATCTATTTCAGAACGGAAATGACTAAAGCAGGATTCGACATCAAACCAGGTGTTCATCCTATCGTACCCATTATGCTCTATGAAGCTTCCGTTGCACAAGAAATGGCTGCCAAATTATTGGAAGAGGGAATCTATGTGATTGGATTTTTCTTTCCCGTTGTTGCAAAGGGAAAAGCAAGAATCAGAGTTCAACTCAGCGCTGCTCATGAAAAAGAGCATCTCGACAGAGCCATTTCAGCATTTGTGAAAGTAGCGAAAGGGATGGGGGTGATTTAGGAGCCTGCCTCTGGCAGGCAGGGACAAGGGACGAGGGAAAAGGAGAACCTTCAACTCACAACTCCAACCAAGTTTCAAAATTCTCCTCCTCTAAGGAGGGGTGCCAACCGAAGGTTAGCGGGGTGGTGATTTAACTCACAACTTTCTCAAAACCCACAACTCTATACATCAATCTTCGCCTTTAGAAACCGCTTAACCATCGCCCGCGTTAAAGGAGAGAAGGGATACGTGAATACCACTTCAATAATCTTAGGTAGAAAATACATATCCATAGCAAAACCAAACATCACCCGATTGTTATATTTCCTGAAGTAACGAATCGTAGAAACAATCACTTCCGTTTTGGTGATAGCCTTCGTTTCTGGATCAATGCGTGATGATCCACCATGCGTATGTACGCATTGAATCTCATTGTACATCACACGCAGCCACCCTTTATCTGCAGCCCGCTTACTAAGATCCATATCTTCACAATACATCCAAAATCGTTCATCCCATTTCCCCAACTCCTCAAAATCACTCTTTCGTATCAATACAAAAGATCCGGAGATCCAATCGGGATACGTTACGGGAGCAGTACTCAAATACGGTTTAGAAAACTTTTTTCCTTTTATCAATCGTTCCAAACTCCTCACAGGTGCCCATACATTCCACCATTTTAAAAATAATCCATGCGGATGAGTATCTTTTCCTGACTCATCCAATTGCCTGATCCCAATTAATTTCCAAGTCGGTTCTATTGAAACGCGCTCCATTAATTGCTTCAAAGCCCCTGGAGGCAATACCGTATCGGGATTTAGAAAAAGAAGCCACTCGTGTTCAGCAAATGAAGCTCCTTTGTTACAGGCCTGTGCAAATCCACCGTTGACATCTTGCAAAACAAATCTTATCTGCGGGTACTTCAAGGTAAATGACTGAGCCTGCCCATCATTTGAATTGTTATCAACTACAATCACCTCAATATCTTTCATGTCTTGTGCCGCAATACTTTTCAAACAAGCATCAAGCTTCGACCAACAGCGGTAACTCACTATGATGATAGACAATGAAATCATTTCTTGAATTCAATTTTGTACAAAGGTATCAGATTCAAGTCTCTTTTTAAGATGATATGAAAAGCAAAACAGCCAGATAAATTCAAGTAACAATTAGAAGGATGGAGAAGTACGTATATTTATGAGCTGCCGGTCATTCTAAGAAAACATCAATAATAAAATTTGACGAAAATAATTTCACACATGCACGAGAATAATCTAACTAAAATTCCGCCCGACATAAAAGCTCTAATTGATCATTATAAGTTTGAGCAATTACCTGTTGAAGGTACTCTTTACACTAGCACTTATCGCTCATCTCGTGAGTTTGAAGATGGAAGTCCAATGGGTACGGGCATTATCGCTATGTACTGTGAAGAACCATTGAGTGTATCTTGTTTTCATCGCCTTACCCATGATGAGATTTGGCATTTTTACAGTGGCGACCCACTGGTGCTTTATTTATTGCATGATGACGGCCGTTTTGAAGAAATTGTTATGGGCAATAACCCACTTCAAGGTCATCATGTACAATATGTTGTGCCCGCCAATGTTTGGCAAGCAGGTTGCGTGTTAACAGGAGGTCGGTATTCCCTTTTTGGTTGCACAATGGCACCAGGTTTTACAAGCAATTGCTTTGAAGGAGCAATAGCAGAAACACTCATTGCTCAATATCCCAACTATGCAGGTATTATTCGAAAACTAAGTGTAAATGGGAATGAAACTCGGATGCCAACTGATTGAATGTCCTCCACTAACTTGGCTCCGCCCAGGCTCCGCTCTCTTTGAGTAAATTGATGAGTTCGTCAACAGCCACTTCACTATCCACACTTTTCTTCACCACTTCCTTTCCGCGGTATAAGGTAATCTTTCCAGGTCCACTGCCTACATAACCAAAGTCAGCATCGGCCATTTCACCGGGACCGTTAACAATACATCCCATGATGGCAATTTTCACACCTTTCAAATGATTGGTGAAAGAGCGAATCTTTGCAGTTGTCTCTTGTAAATCAAATAGCGTTCTTCCGCAACTGGGACAACTGATGTATTCTGTTTTGGAAATACGCGTACGCGTTGCTTGTAAAATGCTGAATGCGGTATTGTTGGTAAACTGGAAAATATCTTTAACAGGCAAATACGTTCTGCCCTTCACTTGTGTACTTTCCCATGCCAATCCTTCTGTGTAACTGAGACTGATGCCGTCTCCCATACCATCCAATAACAAAGCTCCTGTTTCAGTAGCAAAATGAATCAAGTGCTCATCGGATGTATGATGACTACTAATCGTAGAAAGGATAACTGGATTTTCAATTCCCAATTCTGAAAATTCAATCAACATTCTGCGAACGCTCTGCATGGCATTTGAATTACCGCTGTTCAAACAAAAAACAACAGTTGAATCTTTGGCAGCAGCTAACAGGGATTCATTGGTTGTTGGATTGGGTCCATCGGCTTTACCTAATTCATCATAGCAATCCACAGAAACAAAATTGATTCTGTTGCTTTTCTGTTTCGCAGATGAAAAATCTTTCAATAAGAATAAAGGAAAACAAGAATCCGACTCCTTCCAAAATGGAGCATAGACAATATTTTTCAATGTTCCGGGAAGCGCGAACGATATAGGAGTTTGCCCAGTATATACATAATCTGCAGCAGCATCGCTGATCGCCCATTTGTCGGTCGACTCATCGTATGTATATCCAATACTTTGTAACTGCGTTGGATTGATCTGCTCAGTACTGCTCATGTCGGATAA
>JAULVY010000011.1:0-6365 GCA_032110825.1 Chitinophagaceae bacterium
GGACAGTATAACTGCGACCGCCCTTGTATTCTACACCTTGATCAAATCCATTGAATAAAGCAGCTACTCCAAGAATGAGAACACCAATAGAAATTGCGTAGGCAACTTTTCTGTATTCGATGAATTTAAAAGCGGCATTCTTGAAAACGCTTTTGCTTACTCCAGTGAAGTATTCAAAATGTCTTTTCTTTTTTGTCCAGAAATCTGTGATCAAACGAGAAATTAAAATTCCGCAGAACAAAGAAAGGATGATACCTAGAATCTGTGTAGTTGCAAATCCCAATACGGGTCCCAATCCAAAGTAAAATAAAATACAAGCCGTTAAGAGGGTAGTGATGTGCGCATCCAATACAGGAGCCATAGATCGCTTATACCCCTCGGCAACTGCCAACTGATAACTTTTACCAAAATTCAATTCGTCTTTGATACGCTCGAAAATGATAACGTTTGTATCAACAGCCATACCGATAGTCAATACCAAACCTGCGATACCGGGAGCTGTCAATGTCGCACCTAGCGCACTCAATACACCCACCGTGAAAAGCAAGTTGAGGATCAAAGCGATATTAGCAACCCATCCACCGGTGTTGTAATAGACCAGCATGAGGATGAAGATGATGATGAAGGAGATTCCAAAAGACATCGCACCCCCTTCGATAGCCGACTGTCCCAATGTGGGTCCAACTTCCTGGAATGTTACAATCTTTGCAGGAGCAGGTAGTTTACCAGATTGAAGAATGTTGGCAAGATCTTGAGCTTCTTCGATTGTGAAGTTTCCGCTGATCTCAGAGTTACCACCTGTAATTGGATTGATTACGTTTGGAGCAGAGTAAACGATATTATCTAAAACGACAGCAATTGGTCTTCCAACGTTATTGGTTGTCAATTCCGACCAAATACGCTCTCCTTGTTTGGTCATCAACATTTTAATAGCAGGTCTTCCCAAATCATCATAATCTTGAGTAGCCTGTTGAACGCCATCGCCTTCTAATTTTGCTTTGTCAGAACCTTCCACTGTTTTCAATGCATATACGGGAAGGATATCGCTCTTTACTCCTTTGTCGTTTATTTCTGCGATACCAAATGCAAAACGAAGATTACCCGGGAATTGCCCCTTTACACTTTCAATCGCAATGTATTCATTGAAAATGGAAGTATCTCTTGTGCTGATGAATCCCAAGTTGGGAGCAAAGTTCATTCTGCCCTGTGCATCTTGCTGAGGGGGGATGGGTTGGAAAATGGTGAAGAATGAACGTGATGATTTTTTTGTTGTGTCAGCAGCAGTCGGTGTATTCTTAACCAACTCTCCGATGGTTGCAGCTTTGCTGGTATCGGCATTTGCTGTTGGTGATGTTGCAACAACTTTCTTAGTTGTGTCTGCAGCTTCAACAGCTGGAGCCCCAGCATAATATGCCTGAAGTGCTTTTTCTGCCTCACTGAATGATTTATCTAGTTCACCGATATTGTAAATTTCCCAGAATTGAAGATTCGCTGTAGCCTGTAAATATTTACGTACACGCTCAGGGTCATCTTTTACGCCTGGAAGTTCTACGGTGATGATACCATTGTTCTTATCCAAATTGATGTTAGGCTGAGCTACACCAAACTGGTCAATACGTTTTTGCAATACGTTGAATGTATTGCTGATGGCTCCTTCGGCAGAGGATTGCAATTTGGTGATGACTTGTGCATCGCTGTCTTCCATCTTTACGGTTCTGCCGCCAGTGCCTGCGAACAACGTTGCTAGTCTGCCATTTGGATTTTGTTTTTTGTATGCATCCGCGAATAGCGAAATGAAATCAGCATCACTATTCTTTTTCTGATTGATCGCCTCACTCAATGCATTGTTAAGTGCAGGATCCTTGGGATTATTGGCTAGAGATTTTAATAGTCCCTCTAATTCCACTTCCAACGTAACGCTCATGCCACCCTGAAGATCAAGACCAAGATTCAATTCTTGTTCTTTTGCTTTTTGGTAACTGATCGCTCCAGTTATGCCATAGGTGATGGTAGTTTCGCGGGTGCTATCGAGCAACCTGCGGTATCTTTTATTGAATTCAATTTCCTTGGTTTCTGTATCGGTACCAGGAAAATTGACCTTTACAAAAGTCTCTGCCTTTTCTACTTGGGCTTTTTCATGACTCCGAACAACCCATGTGAAATGGAGTTGATACACGGAGATGACAATCAATGCAATCGCAAAAAAACGAACCAAACCTTTCAGTTGCATAATAGTTAATGTTTGTAGGGCGGCAAAGATAGGGATTTGAGCCCAAAATCACCCAGGGAAGGGGGAAAAATGGGGTGCTGGGAAATAGGGTAATGTGACAAACTTTCAGGGATTATCTGACCCCGGGTTTTTACCTTTGCGGCAAATGAATACGATCATGAAACTTTCTTCTCGCCTCGACCTTTTTGCTGAACCCGAAACACTGAAAATGGCCAAATTGGGCCGGGAACTAAGGGCAAAAGGTGCTGATGTTATCGACCTTTCCTTGGGTGAGCCTGATTTTGATACTCCAGATCACATTAAAATCGCTCTTAAAAAAGCGGTTGATGATAATTACAGTCACTATACCCCCGTAGCCGGCTACCCTGATTTGCGCGAGGCGGTTTGCACCAAACTTAAAAGGGATAACAACCTTGATTATAAGCCTGAACATATTTTAGTATCTACAGGGGCCAAACAAAGTCTGGCCAATGTGGTGATGGCTGTTGTTGACAAAGGAGATGAAGTGGTTATCCCAACACCGTATTGGGTAACCTATTCTGAAATCGTAAAACTTGCAGAAGGGAAACCAATATTGGTTAGGACTTCTATTGAAAATAAATACAAAATCACACCTGCTGAATTGGAAGCAGCCATTACTCCCAAGACAAAGCTATTTATGTTCTCTTCACCATGCAATCCGAGTGGATCTGTCTACTCCAAGGAAGAGCTCAGTGCATTGGCTGAAGTGTTTAAAAAGCATCCTGATATTTTTATTCTTTCTGATGAAATTTACGAGTACATCAACTTTGTTGGAAAACACGAAAGCATTGCACAGTTTGAAGATATCAAAGACCGCGTGATCATCATCAACGGATTGAGTAAAGGCTATGCCATGACGGGATATCGGTTGGGTTATATTGCTGCGAATACGGATGTGGTGAAGGCTTGTGAAAAATTACAGGGACAATACACCAGTGGAACCAATGCCGTTACCCAGCGTGGAGCTATTGAAGCGTTGACTGGAGACATGCAGCCAAGCATTGACATGAATATAGAGTTTGGAAAACGAAGAGAGCGCATGTTGTCGCTTTTAAAAGCCATTCCGGGTGTTCAAATTGCTGAACCCGATGGAGCATTTTATGTATTTCCAGTAATGAGTGCATACTTTGGAAAAAAAGTAGGGGATGAAGTGATCAAGGATGCCGATGATCTGTGTATGTACTTGCTTAATACAGCGCATGTATCTACTGTTACAGGTAGGGCTTTTGGCGAGCCTAATTGTATTCGCATTTCCTTTGCAAACAGCATGCAAAAAATTGAATCAGCAATGGAAAGAATTTCCACTGCATTAGCGAAGCTGAGTTAACTTTTTCTATACAATTTACTGATCGTAAATGCGTTAACTTCGAAGAGGAAGCAGGAGGTAAATCTCCTGTTTTAGTTATCGAAAGGATGAGAAAATTCTTTTTACTTCTTTTAACCCAAATCTGGATGGGTTGGGCATGGTCTCAACTCCACTCTGTAAAAATATCTCCCGATAATTTCACGATTTGTCAGGGACAACAAGTGCAATTGTCTTCCTCCATTATTAAAGGAAGCTTTAAATTATTTGCTTCCATCAATGGCAAGGATTATTTCATCGATACCATTGCTCGTTCATGGTCTGCTGCAAGAAACGAAGCTCTTGCCAATGGGATGGATCTATGGTCAATTAATACCAGTAACGAGAACTGGGATGTATTTAACAATATTCCAGGAGCGTTTAAAAATAAAACCAATTCGGTTTTCTGGATTGGTTTATTTCAAGATCCAGCTGCAGATTTCACTGGAGGGGCAGCAGCGGGATGGAAATGGGTAGACGGACGTTTACTCGATACTGCGGTACATAAATTTTGGGGATTCACAGAGCCCAATAATATTTTTCAAACCACTATTCCTGCAAATGTCGCCGGCATTGGCCTAAATAATACACAGCCTGTTTGGTATGATTTTCCAGATGTATTGCCTTCAGGTTTTGAAGGATACGCCATTGCTGAAAAAACCGCATCACCCATTTCTTATTTGTGGTCGAATGGTGAGCGCACTCAAGATATTTATCCTGCACCCAATACAACTACAACCTATACTGTTTTCATAAACTACGATGGAGTAGATGTTGAGAGCCAGCCTGCAGTTGTTACTGTAAATACCCCCCTTGTAACGGCTTCATTTGAAATAGGTGCAAATTCAAACTATTGTTTGGATTGGAATAAAATTGAATTCGAAAATACTTCAACTGTTTTGACTCCGACTACCGTTCAATACAAATGGGAGTTTGGAGATGGAAAGTCTACAACAACGTTTTCGGCAACCCATCGTTACTCGGGACTGCAAACCTATAACGCCAAACTAACGGCTACAGATCGTAATGGTTGTTCTACATCATCCTCTAAGCCCGTCACAATCTTACTCACTCCACTAACTCCAGTAATTAATTTTCAATCTGGCTCGAGTGTTTTTTGTGCTGGAGATTCTGCTGTACTTGTGACTTTTGTAAACCAGCCCGATCCTGCTGCTTCTTTCAATTGGTACAGAGATAATATATTGATTGCATCTGGAAAAAGTTATACTGCAAAAGTGTCTGGCAAATACAATTTAATAGTTTTTAATTCCAATGGATGCTCAGATACTTCTTCCGTTAACATAAGTGCAAATGCGTTGCCCAATAAGCCCATCTTGTCTGTAACATCAGGATTTTCCTCTAGTATTTGCTCGGCAGATAGTACAAACGTTACCGCAGATGTTATAGGCACAAATCTAACATACCTCTGGTACAAAAATCCTTCAACCAATCCTTTATTGCTCGCAACGGGCGCAACGTCTACCTATACCATTTTTCCTTTCACGAGTACGAGCTTATCTGTTGTTGAAGAATATTATTTGGTTCGTGTAGTTGATCAAAACAACTGCCGATCGCCGTTATCCGATTCTATAAAAATAACAGTCAATCCATCGCCATTGGTTTTGTTGAGCTCCAAAACAAGTCCAACCATTTGTGAAGGAGAATTTGTGCAATTGGATGCGCAGGTAAATCCACCTACAACCAATTTGATATGGTCAAGAGATTTTACAGCTATAGCTGCCAATTCAACTAGTTTGCAGGCTGGCGTAACTGGAGTATATCGGCTCAAGGCAACCAATTCAACTGGCTGCTCAAGAACAAGTAATGCCATTGCGGTCACGGTAAATCCCTTCCCTGCTGTTCCTGCAGTCTCTGTTGATCCAAACGTTTCATTTATTAGTCCCGATGGCACCATTAACATTTGCAGCGGGCTTGCTGCCAATCTTAGTATTGCTCCAGTTGAGAATGCATCTTATCAATGGTTTAGAAACGGAACTGCCATTTCAACTGCAAAATCCACGCAATTCAATGCAACAACTGCTGGAACCTATCGTATAGGAGTTACAGTATTGAACTGCACATCACGTTCCGTTGATCAAAAAGTAGTTGTCATTCCTCCAGTTGCAGGCACATTAGAAAGTCCCGCAAGTAATTTAATTTGCAATGGATCTTCGCAATTGCTAACAGCATCTGGCTCTTTAGGGTATCAATGGTATTATAATGATGCCGTAATTTCTGGTGCCTCCTCTTCAACTTTTGATGCGAATACGCCAGGTGTTTATAAGGTCGAATTTATGGATATCAATGGATGTAAACGGAAGAGTTCAAATTTCATCAATCTTTCATTGATTCAAAAACCAACTCCGTTATTTTCATACGATCTCAGTTGCATCAGCACAAGAACAAATTTCACTAATCAATCCAACAGCGCTTTGAGTGGATCGGTTTCGTATCTCTGGAGATTTCAAGATGGCGCGACTAGCGATTCGATAAACGTTTCTCATGTTTTTCCTACTGCAGGTGTGTACAAGGTTACGTTGATTGTAACACCAACAGCCTGTCCTCAGTTAGCCGATTCTATACCCACCAACATTCTGGTTCAAACTCCAGCAAAAGGCATAAACTATGAACCTGTAAATATTTTAATCAATAAACCTGTTAGCTTGATTGCACGGCAAATAGGTGATCAATACAAATGGAGCCCCGCAGAAGGGTTAAATAACCCGCTGGTTCGAATTCCTTTGCTTGTGCCAACCAAAGACGCAAAGTATA
>JAULVY010000012.1:0-1854 GCA_032110825.1 Chitinophagaceae bacterium
TCCTATTACCGACAAAGCGAGGGTAAGGTTTGAGAATGCGTACATGCGAGACTATTACTCACAGGCGAAATCCACCATTTTTAGACAGATTAAGCCAGGGGTGATTTTATACATGGAATACTTCAACAACAACGATAGTTCTGGGGTTGGGGTCACTGTGGAGGAATATAAAGGACAGCAATTGAAGAGTTCCTTGTTTGGTCGGTTTATCCGCTGGTCGCCCGAGGCAAAGAAATGGCGATTGGAAATGGTTTGGCAGCGGAAATTCCTGGCCAATGGCAATCAAGATATTCAATACCATTCGATGCTGGATACGCTGATACCGTTTAATCCTGAAGATTTCTTTTTTCGGCTAGAAGATGTACAGAGTTTGAATCAAAACGAGCTTCGCAGCATGATTGCCAAAGAGAAAATGCGGGGGTCGAGCAATGTAGAGTTGTTGGAAACGGAATTGAACCGGCGGTATGCATCGCCATTTAGTACGTTTATTTTGGTTTTGATTGCCGTGAGTGTGGCGGGCAGGAAAACGCGCGGTGGACTTGGATTCTCTTTGGCCGTTGGCATTTTCGTGATCCTGTTTTTCCTGTTTTTTAGCAAGTATTTTGTATCGCTCGGAAATTCGGGTGTGATTTGGCCTTGGCTATCGGTGTGGTTGCCGAATTTGCTTTTTGTGCCAGTGGCTTATTTGTTTTATCGATTTGCGCAACAGTAGTCTAAATAGTTGGGGTTAAGTTTGTTTTATAATGAATAAAATGATTGAAAAATCTGAGTAACTATTAGATATATTTGGAAATAATAATAATTGAAATGGGAAAATCTGGGGACGAATTGTTATTGCTAACGTCGAGAGCAAGGACGGATAAAGCGATGAGTACTTTGAAGGGTATCATACTAGGTGTTATCGCAGATGGTAAAATTACTCAAGAAGAAATTGATGAACTAAAGTCTTGGGTGGAATTGCATCAATCTGACTTTCTAAGAAATCCGTTTAACGAGTTGCTCCAAATTATACAAAATTTGATAACTAAAGGAGCGGTTGATACTGATGAATTGGAGGATGTATATTGGTTGTGTCAAAAATACGAGAGCGATAATTATTATTATTCTGGTCTTACAACAGATTTGCAGGAATTACAAGGTTATTGTCATGGATTGTTATCGGATGGTGTAATTAATGATATTGAATTGAAGTCATTAAATAGTTGGATCAACAATCACGAACATTTGAACGGATTTTTCCCATACGATGAATTAAGATCAGTTTTGTTGTCAATAACAAAAGATGGGCTTTACACGAAAGAGGAGAAAGTTGTGTTAGAAAGCTTTTTTACTACGTTTATTCAATTGCAAAATGCAGGAAACATTGATGCCGAATACAAACAGAGTATATCGACCTTTTGTACTTCAATGCCCAATGTTGTTTTCGAAGGTAAGGTGTTTTGCTTGACCGGCGAATTTAAAAGTCATACTCGGGAGGAAATGCGCAACGAAATCACATTTCGTGGTGGTATTGTAGCTTCTAATGTGAATGGGAAAACGGATTTCCTTATTGTCGGTGATAGTGGAAACAAGGCTTGGGCGTTTGCTTGTTATGGTCGTAAGGTTGAGCAAGCGATAGCCATCAGAAAAGCTGGTGGAAAAATTGTAATTGTTAATGAATATGACTTTGTGGATGAATTTTAATTCTCCATGATGTAGATAAAATAGTTTGATTGGGTTACGGATGTTCTTGGCCCGAATGATTAAAATTGTTTATTCAACTAAGATCACCAAACCTTTGAGGTAATGACCTTCGGGGTGATATAAATTCACCGGATGGTCAGCCCCTTGGCCTAATCGGTAGAGGATTCTGCA
>JAULVY010000013.1:0-1072 GCA_032110825.1 Chitinophagaceae bacterium
AGCCGTTTTCATTTTCGGGTATACATATCATCGAGCCTGCTCTATTTAACTTTATGCCCATCTCTGGAAAATTTTCAATAACCGATACCTATATTAATGGAGCATCACAAATGGATATTGTGGGTTTTGATCATACCGGCGAAATCATGATTGATGTAGGAAAGCTGGATGCTATTGAAGAAGCTGAACGCATGTTTAAATAAATAGATTTGAGGGAATTTAATTGCAATGCAATTGACATATGAATTATTGGAGTGGAAGGGAGAACGCTGGTTGTTAAGTCCACAACGATGTCTCTTTTGGGAGGGGCAAAAGCTTTTAATTCTGAGTGATTTTCATATCGGTAAAGCTGCTCATTTTCGTAAATCGGGGTTGGCAATACCACAACAGATTTTTCAAGAGGACTTGATGCGTTTTTTTCAGCAGGTGCAGTATTTCAATCCGGAGTCCATTTTAATTACTGGGGATCTTTTTCACAGTTTCGCCAACAAGGAGCACGAGTGGTTTGGTAAATGGAGAGATCAATTGAGGGACAAAGAAGTGTTACTGGTAAAGGGCAATCATGAAATTCTACATCAAAATGAATATGAGTCGTTGGGAATTAAATGCGTAGGGGACAGCTGTGCAATCAAAGACTTTGTATTCATTCATGATATACCTTCTGAATTGAATACAGGTAAAACATATATTACCGGGCATCAACATCCTGGTATACGCTTATCGGGAAAAGGGAAACAGTCGTTTACGTTACCATGCTTTTATTTTACTCCCCACTATGCTGTTTTACCAGCCTTTAGTAAATTTTCAGGGAAACATTTAATTGAATTAAAGAAGAATGAATTTGCATTTCCTATTGTAGATGATGGTGGTAAAGCATTTCTCTACCGATACCCCATTCAGTAATACATTTATTTAGTACTCGCCGCAATCATGCGCTTGATTCGCTCCTCTAATTTTTCTGAAGACATATTTTCACGAAGTGAATCAACTTTTACCGGAAATGAAAAAGGAGTAAGTTGTTTTGTATCGACAATCAAAATCTTAGATTTTGAAAAAACAAATCATCACAAAT
>JAULVY010000013.1:1088-4683 GCA_032110825.1 Chitinophagaceae bacterium
CTGTGGATCGTATTCCATGAATACATTGAAAAGCAGGGAAGCTGACGATTGCAGATGTCTGGCTTTTTTTTCTTTTCCTGGCATACCCTGAAAAACCAATCCGCCTATAACCGATACATCCCTGAATTTTCGTTTGGCCATTTCAGTGGCATTAACACTTTGCTGAATGACTGAACTTAAATTTTCAAGTGAAAAAATAGAACGGGCTATCGTCTCATCCATTTCAATGTGCTGATCACTCAAGAGTTCAAAGCTATAATCGTTCATGGCAAAGCTTAGACTGATGGATTGCCTCTGTGTTATTCTCCATGCGGCAATGGCTGCCATAGCTTCATTAACCAGTCGACCTTCAAACGTATGCACAAAAACATGAAATCCATCTTTGGTTTCAATCATTTCAATCAGCAACTCATTTTCTGTTGGTATTTTGGATAAGCTTCGCTGTCGATCTAACAAGGGGCTCAATTGCACTAGGATGGGGTCTTGGATTTTATCTGGATTAGACGCTTCGGTTAGTTTAGATCGCAACAGAGTTCCTAAGTTTGATGTCAATGGCATTCTTCCTCCCATCCAACTCGGCACAATCGTTTTGTTCGAAGAACTTTTTCGCACCAATACGGTCATCTCTTTTATCGATACCAATTCTAATTTCCTTCCGGCTAGCGTAAACACATCTCCGGGTTGAAGTTTTGAGATGAACCATTCTTCTATCACACCAACATATCCTCCAGACATCCATTTCACTTTCATCATGGCGTCGCTTACAATCGTTCCAATATGCATGCGGTGCTGCTTTTCTGCTCTGCGGTTTACCAACCTGTATTTTCCTTCATCGAATACCATTTTTTTGTATTCGTCGTATTGCTGCAACGCATTGCCACCTGTGAGAATAAAATGCATGATGCTGCTCCATTCTTCTGAAGTCATTTCCCTGAAGCAATATGTGGTAGTGACTTCCTCGAAAACGGCATCTGCATCAAATCCATCTCCTGCAGCTAGTGTGGAGAGGTATTGAGTTAACACATCTGTACACAATTGAAGAGGTATTCTTGATTCCACTTCTTTGTCTGTTATAGCTTCTTTTAACGCTGCAGCTTCCATCAATTCCAGGGAATGTGTAGGAAGAAAATAAACGCTACTGGTTTTACCCGGTTGATGTCCGCTTCTTCCGGCTCGTTGTAAAAAACGCGCAACACCTTTGGGTGATCCAACTTGTATCACACATTCAACCGGTCGGAAGTCCACCCCCAAATCCAAGCTGGCGGTGCATACAACAGCTTTTAGTTTTCCATCGTGTAAAGCCTGTTCTACCCACACGCGAAGCTCTTTATCGATGCTTCCGTGATGCAATGCAATTGTTCCTGCCAGATCAGGTTTTATGTTTAAAAGGGTTTGATACCATACCTCACTCATTCCTCTTGTATTGATAAATATCAAGGTCGACTGATATTGTTCTATTATCGGGATTACTTTTTCTGCAAGCTTGATGCCTAAGTGCCCTGACCAAGGATATTTTTCTATTTCATCAGGAAAGACAGGGATAAGTTCTATTTTTTTTTCTTCTGAAGCACGAATAATGAAGTCGTGGCTTTGGTCTGATGTTTTCATCAGCACGGGACTCAACAAAACATCCTTCGCTTCTTCGAGATTTCCAATGGTTGCTGATAGTCCCCAAACCAGTGGAAGCTTATTTTTTGCACAGTGAATGATTCTGCTGATGGCCAATTCTGTTTGAACTCCTCTTTTAGAACCAAGCAATTCATGCCATTCATCAACAGCTATAACATCAACCGATTCAAAATAGGCTGCATGATTTTTTGATGAAATCAGGAGGTGTAAACTTTCGGGAGTGATGATCAGCACTTCCGGTGCTGTGGTTTTTTGTTTTTGGCGCTCTGCAGTGCTTGTATCTCCATTTCTAATTCCAACTTTCCATGGAATATCAAGTTCGTTGAGGGCTTGTTCCATGGCCCTGCCAATATCTGTTGCTAAGGCACGGAGTGGACTAATCCAAAGCAATCGCAGTCCGTTTTTATTTTTGCTATTCCAGGTGGTTGGATTTTCGTTGATGTATCGGATGATGGCGCCAATAAATACGGCATAGGTTTTTCCAAATCCTGTTGGGGCATTAACGAGTCCGCTCTTACCCTGAGACATTTTTTCCCAGGTTTCCGATTGAAAAGTAAAGGGTGTCCAGTTTTTGCGTTTCAGCCATTCCGCTATTGCCTGTTGCCCTGCGTTGCTCATTCTTCTGGATTGGCTTTTCTTTTTTCGGAAGGCTTGCCGCCTACCACAAGCACAATCTCTCCTTTAACGCCCTTGCTTTTGAAATGTTCAAGGACTTCGCGTATAGAGCCTCTGACGTGTTCTTCAAATTTTTTTGAAATTTCTCGTGAAACAGAACAGGGTCTGTTTTCTCCAAATACTTCTGAAAATTGTTCTAAGGTTTTTTCGAGACGAACGGGGGATTCATAAAAAATCATCGTGCGTTCTTCTTGTGCTAATTTGTTTAAAAGGGTATGTCTACCTTTTTTGAGTGGCAAAAATCCTTCAAAGCAAAAATGATCGGTTGGTATTCCGCTGCAAACGAGAGCAGGTACAAATGCCGTTGCTCCTGGCAAGCATTCTACCTGAATATTATTTTTGATGCATTCGCGAATCAGCAAAAAAGCTGGATCTGAAATTCCTGGAGTTCCTGCATCAGTAAGTAAGGCCATTTTTTTTCCTTCCAGCATTTCTTGTGCAAGTCGTTCTGCAACTTTGTGTTCGTTGTGTTGATGGTAGGCATGCATAGGTCTGCTGATTGAATAATGCTTGAGTAGAACACCAGATGTACGGGTGTCTTCAGCTAAAATCAGATCAACTTGTTTAAGAATGTCCACTGCCCTAAAGGTCATGTCGGCTAAATTGCCAATGGGCGTTGGAACAATATAGAGCATGGAATGAGTTTGATATTAGGTTCAGACGATGCTGATCTCGAAGCTTTCCATTACTTGGTTAGCCAGTAATTTGGAAGCTGCTTCTTGAGCAACCGACTTTGCCGCATCTTCCGAAGCAGCATCAACTTGTAGAATGATTCTTTTGCCAATGCGTACATCTTGTGCCGATTTTAAACCCAGGTTATGCAACCCACCTAAAACAGCTTTTCCTTGTGGGTCCAACAGGTCTTTTAACGGCATCACGTTGATGGCAACAGTATAGGTCATTTCAATTTATTTTTAAAGAGCAAAGATACTAGAATATACAAAAGGAAAATGGCTGGAACGGCGAGCCAACCTAAAAGAAAGATTGATACAATAGAGATACCAATTAAGATATATTTTTCTTGATTTTCTTTGAATCCAAAACTGCTAAACTTGAGATTTATCAGTGGTAATTTTGAAATCATCAACCAAGGAACGAGTATACAAATGCCATATAAAATCCATTTGTTTAAAAGTAAAGGCTGAATGTTGAATGGATTATACAGCAGCAATAGCGGCAGTGAAGCAACAAGCAGTCCAGCTGCAGGAGTTGGTAAGCCTTGAAAATGATTTCGTTTTTCTTGATCTAAATTAAACCTGGCCAATCTCCAGGCTGCTCCTGCAGGAAATAA
>JAULVY010000014.1:0-11619 GCA_032110825.1 Chitinophagaceae bacterium
GTATTTTGATGCCTGGTATTCTATGGCATATGCAAATAGTTTGTTTCAAATGAATAACCCTGAATTCATAGATCAACAAGATCCATACATCGAAATAAACAATCTTTCACATATTCTTTTAGAACACCCAGTTGCATATTCCGTTCATATGAACGCCAACAAAAATTTTATTTTCCTAACAGGGGCCAATATGGCAGGAAAAAGCACACTAATTAAATCCCTTGGCCTAGCCGTATACATGGCACATCTTGGCCTAGGTGTTCCATCAAAGCAGATGAGAGTTACGTTATTTGAAGGTATTTTAAGTAATGCAAACGTAGAAGATAATATTTCAAAAGGAGAAAGCTTCTTCTTCAACGAAGTCAAAAGAATTAAAAATACGCTGATCCAAATTAGCGATGAAAAAAAATGGCTGGTGCTCATAGATGAACTTTTCAAGGGAACAAATATTCAAGATGCCATGAAATGCTCATTGGCCGTAATCAAAGGGCTATGTAAAATGAAAAATGGACTTTTCGTTTTGTCGTCCCATTTATACGAGATTGGGGAAGAATTGAAAAATATACCCACCATTTCATTTCTTTATTTTGAAACCTTACTCAAAGAAAATGAACTTTATTTTAGTTACCGTCTTAAAGAAGGAATCAGTCAAGATCGAATGGGATACCTGATTTTAGAAAAAGAGGGTGTTACCTCATTGCTGGAAAAAATCGGAAAAACGAGTGATTAATACCCGGCGGGGTTGTTTAAAACCACATTACAGGAAACATGCGTACACTTAGTTTCACTTTATGTTTGTGAAATTAGTCGGGAGTGCCGTTTATGGAGTAAATGCGGTAATGATTACGATTGAGGTAAACTGGACCAGTCAGGGTAAGGAATATTGTATCGTAGGATTACCCGATTCCGCTATCAAAGAAAGTTTACATCGCATTGAAAGCTCGATCAAATGTATGAAGTATGAGATGCCCAGAACACGAATTGTTATTAATCTAGCACCCGCAGATTTACGTAAAAGTGGAACAGCATTTGATTTACCTATGGCGATTGGAATTCTTGCTGCTTCAGAGCAAATCTTTCCGCATAACGCATTTGATGATTTTATTATGATGGGGGAATTAAGCCTAGACGGCGAACTTCGACCCATTCGAGGGGCATTGGCCATTGCCCTCGAAGCACGTAAGCAGGGATTCAAGGGATTTCTTCTGCCTGAACAAAATGCAAAAGAAGCTGCATTGGTTTCCGGAATAGCTGTGTACGGAATGAAAAATATAACCGAGGTAATTGATTTTATAAAATGCGAAGGCAAAGATTTTATTCCCGTAACGGTGGACTTAGAAAAAGAATTTAACGAATCACATCAGCATTTTGATAGTGACTTCTCGGATGTTAAGGGACAAGAAAATATTAAAAGAGCATTAGAAATCGCTGCGGCGGGCGGGCACAATGTAATTCTCATTGGTCCGCCCGGTGCAGGGAAAACCATGCTAGCAAAACGATTGCCCACTATTCTTCCTCCACTATCCATTGAAGAAGCACTGGAAACAACTAAAATACATAGTGTAGCAGGAAAACATGCTGAACACGCAGCCTTGATAACAAAACGACCGTATAGAAGCCCCCATCATTCTATTTCTGATGTTGCCCTTGTGGGAGGGGGAGCTTCCCCACAGCCAGGCGAAATTTCTCTGGCGCATCACGGGGTTTTGTTCTTGGATGAATTACCTGAATTCAAAAGAAGTGTTTTGGAAGTGATGCGTCAACCTATGGAAGAAAGAAAGGTAAGTATTGCACGAGCCAAAATGAGTATTGAATACCCTGCATCATTTATGCTCATTGCATCCATGAATCCATGCCCCTGTGGATTTTACAATCACCCAGAAAAAAACTGTACTTGTTCGCCTGGGGTAGTCCAAAAATATTTGAATAAAGTTTCAGGCCCCTTACTTGACCGTATTGATTTACATGTAGAAGTAACACCGGTTTCATTTTCCGAACTTTCGTCGATTCAATCAGGAGACCCATCAAGGGAAATTCGCAAAAGAGTAATAAATGCTAGAAAAATTCAGGAAAGGCGGTTTGAAAAGAACAAAGGCGTTTTTTCAAACGCACAAATGGGAACAAAAGATCTCAAAAAAGTTTGTAAGCTGGATGACAATGGAATGCAATTGATCAAGTCTGCCATGATAAAACTTAACCTTTCTGCAAGGGCTTACGACAGAATTCTAAAAGTATCTAGAACCATTGCTGATTTAGCCGATAGCGAACCTATCGAAACCAATCACGTTGCAGAAGCCATTCATTTTCGGAACCTTGATAGGGAAAGTTGGGGATCTTAAGAAGCACCTTATTCCACTGGCAGTTCAGCTTCTGTTTTTTCAGTGTATTTAGGGAAAAATCTATTTTGAAAAACAAAAAGAGAGATTACACCACCAGAAATGGCAGCATCGGCAATATTGAAAACAGGACGGAAAAACTCAAAAGACTGTCCACCCCAAACTGGCACCCAATCAGGAAAATAGGCATCCTGAATGATTGGGAAATACAACATATCCACTACCCGTCCATGCAAAAAACCCTCATACCCTCCTTTAAATCCTTCTTCCCAAAAAAACTTTGCCAAATTTTGTGCATATGCATCACTAAATTCAAATACCATACCGTAAAACAAGCTATCAATTAAATTACCTATAGCACCAGCATAAATGAAGGTTACACAAAGAATATACCCTTTATGCAATCCTTTACGGGTAATTCGGCTAATGTAGAAGGTGCCTACGGCTACAGCAACCAATCGGAAAAGTGTTAAAGCAATTTTACCCCAGGTACCTCCCAACTTCCAACCATAAGCCATGCCTTCGTTTTCAATAAAATGCAAGCGAAACCAGGGTATCGATTGAAAAGGAATCAATTCCTCGCCCATGTAAAACTGAGTTTTGACATACACTTTTACAGCCTGATCTATCAATAGAATCAAAAGTGTAACCAAAAGAACATGCTTGAATTTCACAGAGTCAAATTTCTGCAAATATATACCAAACCAAGCGACCAAGAATAATGCTAATCGCTCAAATAAATACGGGGAACACGCTGAGAAATACCTGTCATGATTTCATACGGAATCGTTTGAGCATCCCGAGCCACATCAACCAATGAAAGCCCCTTACCAAATAGAATAACCTCATCATCTACTTGAATGGATGAACAAGAAGAAACATCAACCATCGTCATGTCCATGCAAATATTTCCAATAATGGGAAAGAGTTGCTGCCGAATCATCACTTTGCCATGCCCATTTCCCAAAGATCTTGGTAAGCCATCTGCATATCCGGCTCGGATGGTAGCAACGTAGGTATCTTTTTCCAAAATAAAATGTCTGCCATACCCTACCGTTTCCCCTGCTTTAACCCATTTCAGTTGAGCTACCGTAGTTTTAAATTGAACAGCCTCAATCAGGTCTTTTTTTATGCCCCCTGTATCAATACCATATAAACCAATACCCAAGCGTACCATTTCATAAATAGAAGATGGATGTCTGGAAATAGCAGCCGTATTGGCTGCATGCCGAACAAAGACATAACCCAATCCGGATTGAAGTACGGCACACATCTGATCAAACCGATCCAACTGTGTTTGCGTAAAAGAGTCGTGTTTAGGATTTTCAGCAGCAATCAAGTGGGTAAAAACAGTTTTTACACGAAACCGGGAACTGGGAGCATACCGCTCTATAAATAAAGTGAGGTCATTTTCATCCAATCCCAATCGGTGCATCCCTGTATCCAATTTGAGATGGACTGGATAAAATCGAATGCCTTGCTCATCCAAAAACTGATGCAGTTTTTCTATAATATCAAGCGAATACAATTCAGGCTCTAAATGATGATCGATAGTTTGTAAAAAAGATTTCGACTCTGTATTCATAACCATAATGGGCATATGAATATTCATATTACGAAGCTCAACACCCTCATCTACATAAGCAACAGCCATTTGTTCTACTCCGTGATACTGCAATAAATGAGCAATTTCAAAACTACCCGCACCGTAAGAAAATGCTTTTACCATCACCATCAATTGGGTTTCTGGCGGAAGACTTGATTTGTATTGCCTAAGGTTATGTGCAATAGCAGCCAGGTCTACTTCCAGACGAGTCTGGTGCGATTGTGTTTCAAACAACTTCACCAACTGCTCAAATGAAAAACTACGCTGACCTTTAATCAAAATCAATTCATCGCTAAAATGAGCCTGCCGCAATCCCTGTATCAAATCTTCCGCACTACCATAGAAATGTGCTTCTTCAATATCGGAAAAGAAATTCTTATACTGGTTGAATTGCGTTCCAATAGCAAACAAGCGTTTAACATGATGCAATCGAAGATGAGAAGCAATTTGAACATAGGCTTGCTCCATTTGCATGGAAACTCCCGAAACATCAGAAAGAATAGCTACACGGCTTTGTGATGGTGATTGAAGTCCCATGAAATTCAACGCACTGATCATACCGGTTAAATCAGCATTGTACGCATCATTGATGATCAAACAATCGTTAATTCCTTTTTTTACCTCTAGTCGCATTTGCAGAGGGGGAAGAGATAAAAACTGATCCATGATCAACTCTTCAAGATCCAATGCTGCAATAAAAGTAAAAGCATGCATGGCATTTTCTAATGCAATTGAATCAAGGTAAGGGATCAAGAATTGATGTTCCTTATTTTTAACTCGAACATTACATCTTGTGTGCTTCGCCTCAGAAACAACATTCTTGAGTTGAACAAAGCAAGAGTCGGAGCTACCCCAATGGCAAAGCTTTACAGATGACGCAGCGAATTTAGTTCCAATCGCCTCATCGATACGTTCATGATCTTTACAATACACCAATGCACGAACCCCGTCAAATAACCTTAATTTCTCATGAAGCTTTTCACTTATATCTGAAAATCCCTCTGCATGTGCATCTCCAATGTTTGTAATGAGTCCTATCGTGGGCTGAATTATACTTGCCAGCTTCTCCATCTCTCCTGCCTGCGAAATTCCAGCCTCAAAAATCGCCAAATCATTTTCGTCATTCATCTGCCATACACTGAGCGGAACTCCCAACTGAGAATTGAAGCTTCTTGGACTTCTCACAGTATTTTTTATACCCTGCAAGAGGTGGTGTATCCATTCCTTGACAATGGTTTTTCCATTACTCCCTGTTATTCCCAGGACAGGATACGAAAACTTTTCTCTATGATAGGTTGCAATGGCCTGTAAAGCAGATAGGCTATTTTTAACTTTTAAAAATGTGGCTAAAGGATACGCGTCTAAATCTGGTACTTCTGAAACTAAAAAATTTCGAACGCCTTGTTCGTATAAATATGAAATATATCGGTGCCCATCACGAGATGGGGATGTAAATGCAATAAAAAGGGTAGATACAGGAAAGGTTAATTTTCGACTATCAATCAGCAGGTGTTCAATGATACAAGGATCTCCAGCCCCTTCCAATTCGGCTTCAGTGATTTCTGTAAGATCGAAAATGGAATACCCGATCATGATTTATATTTCGGGATGAGCTTTTTGTCGCTTCACCCTTATAGAATAAAGCACCGAGCCCGTTAAACACAATACAATTACTCCAAGCGAAATGAGAATGTCAATGTGTATACCAAAGTACTCAATCAGCATTTTAACACCAATGAAAAGAAGCACGATGGCAATACCTTGCTGCAAGTAGTCGAATTGATCTACAGCACCTTTAAGTAAAAAGAACAAAGAGCGCAATCCCAAAACGGCAAAAATATTTGAAGAATAAATCACCAAAATATCATCCGAAGTAAAAGCATCAGTAGCCTTTTCTCGAACCAATGAAACAACAGTAGGGATTGAATCCAAAGCAAATGCAACATCCACAGCAGCCAGCATCAGCACCACTACAAATAAATTGGTGAAATAGACTTTTCCATGTAGGGTTAAAAAATACCGACCATTGGGTTCTAGGGCACTTACACGAAAAAATTTATTGATGACCTTGTAAATTTTTGTTTCTCCTGGATCAAATTCAGCTTCATCCTTTTTAAAAAATAACTTATACCCGGTATACACCAAGAAAAACCCAAACACATATAAAATCCAATGAAATTTATTGATGAGTTCAATTCCCAGTGCAATGAATATTATCCTAAATACAATAGCCAATAATATTCCAATCAATAAAGCACGTCCCGCATCATTTTCCTTCACTTTGAAATAAGTGAAAATAAGAATGAATACAAAAATATTGTCGATACTAAGCGACCATTCCATCAAGTATGCCGTAAAATATTTGGTAGCAACAAGGGAGGACTTTTCAAACCAGAGAAATAGACAGAATGCAACGGATAGGCCAACCCAAAAAATAGTTTGATAAAGAGCTTTTTTAATTGAAACTGAGGTGTTGCGCTTGCTCATCAAACCCAAATCCAAAGCCAAAGCTAATACAAGCACAATGCCAAAAGTGAGATACGTAATTTGATCAACCGTCATGAGAAGGAATTAGAAAAAGCAAAGATAGACAATTCGATGTGCTTCAATACGACTTATAGGCTATACCTTTTTTTTCGAATTACTTGATTGATAAAAAATAAGAAAAACAATAGAGAGATGGGGAAAATTAAATTAATCAGTTGCCACTTTAGTTTATCAGATTCAATTTTTCCCAAATCCAAAAGTCGCAATTGATACGTCTTTGCCCTAGCTAACATAGTAGATTCTCCTCCGGTTAAATAAAACAGAAGGTTTGCAGCCAAATCCCGATTTCCATATTGTTGTCGAGTATACGCATTAGACCCCATAGGTAAGGGTCCTTCATTCTGACTAACGGGATTGAGCAAAATATCCCCATCTGCAAGCACAATCATCGCTCCTTTTTGATCAGCTTGTGATTTAAACGGCTGACCATTTTCCTGAAGCATTGCAAGATCAGCAGTTCCGATTCGATTGGTGTAAAGCGACCTGAACTGACCCTCCAAAAGCAGGCCTGTTGGTATGGCTGATTTTGAGAATTGCTTTAGATCTTCCTCCCGCTGAATGCTATTCCATTCAACCACAGCTGGAGTTTGTAAAGAGCGAGCATAGTTGGATGTAGCCAAGATGATGGACTTAACAATACCGGGCGCTTCTACAGTATCTACCGATTGGGGGAAAGCAGACAAAACATAATCCAAGTTTTTAGATATGGGGTGACCACTTGTATTTCTCAGCAACGGAGCATATGGCCAAGGCAATACTTCAATTTGCGGTTTATCCCCTACACTACCTACGACTGAGGGAATTTTATCACATTCCAAATCTTGAACCAAATCTCGGTTTAGTCGAGCTCCGTATTTGAAAAGCAAATCATCCAAGTTTAAACCCAGATCAAAAGCAACAAAAGAGCCCTTGCTATTTTGCAGGCTATCCAAGCTTGCAAAAAGATTGTCCAATGCCCACAAAACCTTACCCCCATTCATGATGTATTGATCCAATTTCAGCTTTTGGACAGCAGAGAATTCCAAACGGGGTTTAACGATTACTATAGCATCAAACGCTTGGGGTATTATTGAAACACTATCGATGGGAAGAATATTGAATTGATATTCTCTTCTAAGAACTTTTTCTATTAAATCATAAACTTGTAAATCCAAAGGCTCGCCATTCCCCGTTAAGTATGCCACTCGAGGTTGCTCATCTCTATTTAACATTACAATAGCTTTGGCAACTTTATATTCCAACAACGCTTCGGCATTGTTTAATGATTCCAATCCATTTTCTTGACTTTGCCCCTCTAAAAAATCTATTCCAATTTGCCCATTGGCACTCGACAAAATAGCTCCTGGAAAAACAAGCGTTTCTTTCCTCTCTTCTCCTTTCTTCAGCTGAGCTTTTACATTGGTGGGATTTATTCCCATGCGTTGAAGGGAGTCAAAGAATACGGCTTTTTCCTCTTCATTCATGCCTTCACCTGGCCGGATAAATTCAACTTGAAATTTACCGCGGCTCAATGAACCGAGAGAATTTGAAAGATCTTTTGCAGAAACAGCAAGTTTTTTAAACCCCGCGGGCAAATCCCCTTCTAAAAAGATTGTCAATTTTAAAGGCGATTGCAACGAAGCAATCAACTTGGCTGTAGATGGGGTTAATGTATAGCGTTTTTCAGCTGTTAAATCAACTCCGAAATGAATAAGGGAACTAAGTACATTGATTAGAACAACCACCACTATTGGAAGGATCCCATTGATGATATGCGACTTTCGCTTATTCATTTCAACGTGTTTTTATTTTATAAACGGTGAAGTAAACAAATAAGGAAGTCACTGAAACGAAATAAACAAAGTCGCGTACGTGAATAAATCCTCTGCTCATCCGCTCATAATGAAACTGAATTCCCAAAATCGAAATGTAATACCCCCAACCCAATTCAAGGGATTTGATTGCTGAGACAGATGCAAATACTGTATATAACAAAAAGCAAAACAAGGCACTTGTTAAAAATGATACAACTGAGTTGGTGAATAAACTACTTGTAAAGATTCCAACCGAAACGTATACAGCACAAAGCAGCATCAGTCCGATGTAAGAACCCAAAACAGACCCCAAATCAATACCTTCAGTAGATAAATATGAAACGGAAAAGGGATATACTAAAGTAAAGGCGAGCGCAATCCAGGTTAATAATAACGAAGCAATACATTTCCCAGCTACCAACTGAAGAGAGCTCAATGGAGTTGTTTTTAAAATTTCATAGGTTCCCATTTTAAATTCATCGCTGAAGCTCTTCATGGTAATCGCAGGAATTAAAAATAAAAGAACAAAAGGTGCTCGATCAAAAAATACATCCAAATTGGCATAACCAGCATCAAATACATTGGATTCGGGAAATAGAAAAACAAAAGACCCCATCAGTAAGAGAAAAATGCCGATGGTTAGGTACCCCAGCAACCCAGAGAAAAACTGTCGCAGTTCCTTTTTTATGATTGCCATCATTTCAAATGCAAGATTACATGAACTCGTTTAAATAACATCAAATTCAGTGGGAAAAACCTTTTCCTCCCCCCAATCATCCATTACTATTGCCTAATAAATCAGCGGTATGAAAAAGTGGGGATGGATTTGGGCAATGATATTGGTAAGCGTTTATAGCGAATCCCAAAGTCAGAAAAAATGGGATGGAGAGGGCAACGACAGCTTATGGAATAACCCTAAAAATTGGCACCCGGATGGTCTGCCAAATTCAACAGACAGTGTAGTCATTGACAATAGCCTTTTCCAGAAAGATATTTTCATTTGGGTATTAGATACCGTTCCGATTGTTATTCACGCTTTAACGGTACTTCCCATCCCTCCATTACGCATTACACTTGAAATTCCGGCAATCAATACACACATTCCGGCTATTTCACTTTTGAGCAAGAGCATTTCGCTATCTATACACCCCAATGGCACCCTTATAAATCAATCAGGGGCCTCGTCAGGAAATACTATACTCCTTGCGGGTAAGTTCTGGATCGGTAACGCTGGAAAATACATTCACAGAACCTTGAGAGGAAACGCCAACTTAATTTCAGCACTTTCGGTTGACCCATCAAACTACAAGGGAGTTTTTGAATTTGATGTACCGGGTTCATCTGGATATACCATTTCAATTTCGGGCAGGCAGTTTGGAACGTTACAACTAAGTGCAACACGAACTCCCAAAAAAACGTACAATGGAAGTGGGTCAAGCCATTTGGTTGTTTGGGGAGATTTGAATGTTGGAGACAGTGCTACGTTTAATTCAACACTTAATGGAAATATTGGATTACATGGCAATATAAATATTCTAGGTCGGTGTCTATTAAACCCTTCTACAAGGGATTCCGTTTCAGGCCGTCAGTTGCAATTTTGGAGCGATACCTCAAAAGTCACAATCAAAGGCACACTTTCATTAGGAGATAACTTCAGAAATATCGTGATTGAGAAGGGTGAGACAAAATTATTTTCCTCAGTGACGTTGCCCAAGAATTCTCAAAGCCTTATCATACGCAAAGGAGCTGTACTGGATCTTCAAGCCTTTCAAGTAACAGGACCAGGCAAGTTTAAAACTGAACACAATGCCTCCATCAAATTAACCCGGAAAGTTGCTGTTGATAGCCTCAATAGCCATTCATCTATTTTCATGCAATTGTTGGAGTTTGACCCAACCACAAACGCGTATTTCTATGGGGATAGCATGCAACAAACTGGAATCCATTTTCCTCCTGCACTTGGAAAACTTACGATTGATAAGAAAAATGAATCGGTTTATCTATCTAAAACACTTGAACTTACAGATACGTTGTTACTCAAAGCTGGAAATCTAAAAAGTACCGAATTAAATCAACTAGTATTTAAAGGAAAATACATCGATGGGCATGATTCGGCCTATATCGACGGACCCCTAACGGTTTCTCTTCATGAAAACAAGCACTATAAAATTCCGATAGGAGACTCCTCAACCTATGCCCCCGTTTTGATGTATAGAAATTCGAATGACAGCTCTCGTTATTTCGCTCAATACAAAAGCAGGAAGTCCAGTTTTGCCGACTCCTCAAAAATTTACCCCTTGATTTCCATAACAGATCAGGGGTATTGGATTATACAACAATTGGACACCTCTAATTCAACAGTGAACGCGGATAGTCTTCTTTTTTATATCAGTCAATTCAAAACAGATAACCTAAAAGGACAGCCAGCTATGTCAAGATTTGATACAGTTCAAAAAAAATGGATTGGTATTCCATCAGCGCCGATGGAATTAAACGGACGGTTTTTAAAAATTGCACCACACTATGTAAAGTCGGGGCACTATAGTTTAGGAGAACTTCAACTCGATGCTTTATCCAAAAACGGTATTGAACTGATTCGTAAAAGAAAAAATGAAAACATGATCTTGGAATGGACTGTTGCCGATGAAAGTCGCTTTACCCATTTCATTCTTGAACGAAGTCAAGATGGAGCAACGTATTTTAAAATTGATTCTGTTCGATCAACAAAGCAATCCAAATCCATCACCCATTCCTCAAACCCTTTACACGACCGTGCTGAAAAATATTATTACCGTATAAAGGGACATCAGACAGATGGGAAATTCATGTTCTCCAACATTGTCTTTGTTTCTCCTCAGCTCCCTGAAATCAAAGTCTTTCCCAATCCGGCACAAAAAATATTAATTCTGCAAGGTGTGATTGAAAAAATCAAGTCCATTCGCGTATTCCATTCTGAAAAAACTTCCACACAAACAATCCTGTGGAGTCAAAATGCAGAAACAATCAATCTGGATATTTCCCAACTCAACTCAGGAGTCTACGAGCTCGTTCTACAAACCGAAAAAGGAATCTTTTATAAAACTCGTTTTATAAAAATCAATTAAACGGAAAAGCTTTCTCCGCAAGCGCAGGTTCTGTTGGCATTGGGATTGACAAAATGAAAACCTTTGCCATCCAATCCATCGGAGTACTCAAGTGTAGTGCTAAAAAGATACAATATGCTTTTGCGGTCTGCAACTAATTTCATTCCCCTGTCTTCAAAAACCTGATCTCCTGTTTTTATTTCATTATCAAATTCCATTTTGTATGTAAGCCCGGAACAGCCTCCGCTAACCAC
>JAULVY010000015.1:0-12667 GCA_032110825.1 Chitinophagaceae bacterium
TGGTTCTACCCAGCATGGTGATGTAATTTTTTTCTACTCGTTGAAAATCATCTTCGCATTGTGCATACATCAATCCAAAAACACAATCAGCATCTGTTTTTCCGTAAATATGAGGAACACCAAAGTTATCGCGTATGATCGTAACTCGTTTTGCTGTTTCTTGCCAACGGGTGATATCCGTTTTTGATTGACTTGAAACTGCAAACGGTAGAAGGATAAAAAAGAAAAATAATTTATTCATGTTCATGATTGGCTTTAAATACTCTGATGAAATTTAATCCAAGAATTTTCTTGATGTCTTTATTTGAATATCCGCGTTTATGCAATTCTTCTGTGATGAGCGGCATGTTGGTTACGTCATTTAATTCTCGGGGGGAAGAATTGATGCCATCAAAATCCGAACCCAGTCCCACATGGTTTACACCAATCAGTTTCACGATATGATCCAGGTGATCAATCAATTGGGTTAGAGATGGACGAACGCTATCGATTTCGTTTTTGTATTTTTCGTGGAGCTGGAGGTTGGCATAAAAATCACTTGGGTTATTTTTTAGCAATGCATCTTTTTCTTCTTGATGTTTTTTGATGAAGGCATTGTTTTTTTCTCGGAAGGTGCTGTCGATAAATCCGCTGTAAAAATTAAGGTGAATCACTCCCCCATTTTTACCAATTGCTTTTATTTGATCGTCGGTTAGGTTTCTGGGAACAGGGCAAAGCGAGTATGCGCAACTGTGAGATGCAATAACGGGTTTTGTTGAAATGCGCAGTGCGTCGTAAAATGTTTTTTCGCCAACGTGTGAAACATCAACGATCATTCCCAGCTCATTCATTTTTTTTACAATCTGCTCTCCAAACGCAGTAAGTCCATATGCTCTACCCAACTGCGCTCCAGCTCTTTCATCTGCTGCAGAGCTGGCCCAACTCGTACTGTTGTTCCAGGTGAGTGTCATGTAACGTGCACCTCTTTCATGGAGTTGAATTAATTTATTCAAATCGTCTTCTATCATATGACCGCCTTCAACGCCAATCATGGAGCCTAATTTGTTGGAGCGAACAGCTTCTTGAAGATCTTGTGGCGATTTTACCAGATGCATGGAAGACGGGTTTCTCTTTAGTGTAGCATAAAGGGTATCGATTTCCCGATTGGCGAATGCAAATGCGGTACCGTTGCCGTAATTCTCATCGCAGAAAATTGAAAAAATCTGAACATCGATTCCTCCTTCTTTCATGCGAAATAAATCGGAGTGCGTAACGCCTTTGAGTGATTGATCAAAACTTTTTCCTTTTTCAATTCCGGTACTGATGAAGTCGTTGTGGGTATCGATCACAGTGGATTTAAAATGGAGTTTTTTACTGGCTTGTCCATGAACTGAGTATGAAAAAAAGATGCTCCATGTGAGCAAAAGAAAAAGAATTTTCATATGCTTGAAATGTTCTTCAAGTTAGTGAAAAGGGCAATTGAGAAATCGGACTTATTTCCTTCTTCCGGGATCCGGTTCATTTATTTTGGGTAGAATGCCGGTTTTGAAATAGCGAGAAGCTTCTAAGATGTATTGGTGAAATTGATATTCTTCGGTAAATGCAACCAATTCGTATGAAGGTCGCCAAATAACCATGAATCGCTCGATATCTCTATCGTTTAATCCAGTGATTTGTTTTACAAGTGGTTTGGTAAAGCGACTGTTTACAAATTTTTCTTGTTCTTCTTCGATTAAACGATTTCGGAAGCTGCGCATCATTTTATTTCTTCTGAAATTGAAAAGTCGAATGAGGCTATTGGGATCTAGGTTCCCGGATGAAGTAATTTGGAGGCCTCCGTTTTCAAATTCAAAAATCTGACGGTACCGTTCGCGGTTTTCTGCAGAGTCTTGTTTGTATGATTTTGAGATAACAACCACTTCTTTAAGTGTTTTGTATTTGTCTTGAACCCTCACTTGCAAGGCAATGTCAAAACCAGCTGGGTAGGTAATGGTTTTAACCGGAAAATAATATGTTGATTTTCCCATGTAGGAAAAACGAACGGAGTCGGTTGGATCCACTGAAATTCCATAGCGACCAATGGAGTCTGTGAATGCAACAATTCCTTTCGTGGTTTGAACTTTCACTGCTGGGATGATAATCATCCTTGTGGAGTCGTATACTTTTCCTGTTAGCCAGATCTGTGCTTGCAGTAGGGATGTAACGGTCAGCAACCCCAAAATGAAAAGGGTTCTTATTTGAACTTGAAATTTTGGGTTTATTGGCTTGCCCATTTTTCGATTACCCTAGGATAGTGTTTATGTTCGAGTTGATGGATGCGGTTTGCAAGGGATTCCGAAGTTTCGTTTGGATTGATTTCAATGCTTTCCTGGAAAATGGTTTTCCCGTGATCGTATTCTTCATCTACAAGATGGATGCTGATGCCTGATTTTTTTTCACCTGCCTGGATGACTGCATGATGAACATTTTCGCCGTACATCCCTTTACCTCCAAAAGATGGTAAGAGTGCGGGGTGGATGTTGATGATTTTTTTAGGAAATTTTTGAATCAGCGTATCTGGAATTTTCAAGAGGAAACCAGCCAAAACAATATGTGTAATTTTATGATTATCAATTGATTGGATATAATTATTGGATTTAATGAAATCTTGTTTTTCCAGAATCAAAACTGGGATATTCCATTCTTTTGCTATGGAAAGAACGCCGGCATCGGGTTTGTTGCTCACAATCAGAGAAATGGATATAAGCTTATGATTTTCAAAGTATTGTAAAATTTTTTCCGCATTACTACCCTTTCCTGATGCAAAAATGGCTAAGCGAACTCTCTCTTTGGGTAGCACTCCAAGTCTTCTTAGGATTTTCTTTTCGTAGTTCCAGAAAAAGGGGAACTGACCAAAGAAAAAAGAAACAATGAGTATAATAAATTGATAACCAAATATTAATATAAATAATCGGAGTCCCAAGCGCCAAGCCCAAAAGGTAGTTTCGTCAAATCCTACCCAAGCGGTTATGCTTCTGGAAATATAGGCCGTAGTAGTGCCGGTAACGGCAAACGTACAAAGGATTAAAAACAGCTGAGAAGAACTTACGTTCCACTTTTGCTGGAGTTTGCTAAACATGGTGCAAAGAGAAGAAAAAAAGAGATTCGTCGGTGCAGGAAAAACCTATAATATTTAGCAGGTACAATCACCTTACTTTTTCATGACAATGGTATGGGTTGGCTTTTGCTAAGTAATTCAAATTCAGCTGAAAGCTGCTTTAAAAAAAAACGGAACATGTTGATATATTGTTAAGATCATGACTTAAATTTGCACGCGTTTCAATGGACCCTGTTCCATATCAACCACAATCCAACGAGGGTATGAATCAGAAAAGTACAGCACTGCAACAATTTATTTCGGCACTTTTTTTAATGGTTTCTCTGTCTGTAAGCTTGTCGCTTCAAGCACAAGATGGTAAGGCGTTGTTCAACCAAAAATGTGCTTCCTGTCATGCGATTGAAAAAAACCTGGTGGGTCCCGCTCTTAAGGGCGTTGAAGATCGATGGGATGACAAAGCCATGTTATACGATTGGGTAAGAAACAGTGCTGCTGTGATCAAGAAAGGATATCCTCGTGCTGTTGCTGTTTACAACGAGTATAATAAAATTCAGATGACTGCATTTCCTGAATTGAAGGATGCAGACATTGATGCGATCTTAGCCTATGTAAATACAGGTGGGGCAAAGTCTGCTGCTGCAGGTGCTGCACCAGTTGCTGGAGGTCCTTCTGATCAAACCATCGAGTCGGATTCAAATTTACTTTACGGCATTCTTACTTTGGTATTGGCTGTTATTGCTTTGATCTTATTGCAAGTGAACAGCAACCTTCGGAAAATGTCGGATGAAGTTGAAGGAACTGCCTCTGCTGAGCCTATTCCATTCTATCGCAACAAAGCATACATCGCCATATTTGCTATACTTCTTTTCTTAGGTGGTGGTTATTTAACATTCCAAGGTGCAAGGGGATTGGGTAGATCTCAAAACTATCAACCAGAGCAACCTATCTATTATTCGCATACGGTACATGCAGGAATAAATCAGATCAATTGTTTGTATTGTCATGGTGGTGCTCAAGAGAGTAAGCATGCCAACATTCCATCGGTGAATGTTTGTATGAATTGCCACATGGGAATTAATGAATACGCCAAAGGTCCAAAGTTGTTCCGTGAAGATGGATCTGAAGTGGATGGAACAGCGGAGATTCAGAAGCTATATCAATTCGCTGGATGGGATCCCAATAAAAAGCAGTACACAGGAAAAGGAAAGCCCATTGAATGGATCCGCATTCACAACCTTCCTGACCATGTATATTTCAACCACGCGCAGCACGTAAATGCAGGAAAGCAACAATGCCAGACTTGTCATGGTGAAATTCAGAAAATGGATGAAGTGTATCAGTTTTCTGACTTGAGCATGGGATGGTGCGTGAATTGCCATCGGGAAACCAAGGTTCAGTTCACCGACAATAAGTTTTACAGCATTTACGAAAAGTTTCATGAAGACATGAAGAACAAGAAGCTTGACAGTGTAACGGTTGAGAAGATCGGTGGAACTGAGTGTCAAAAATGTCACTATTAATTTAGAATAAGAAACATCTCACAACTAGTACAATCCAACAACTGTTATGAAGCAAAAAAAATACTGGCAGAGTTTTGGGGAACTGAAGAGCCGTGATCATTTCCAGGAAAGAGTTCAAGATGAGTTTGGTGAAGACCTTTCTGCAGGGGAGCAAGACAATGGATTGTTAGAATCAAAATCTCCGAGAAGAGACTTTCTTAAATATTTAGGATTCAGCACGGCTGCTGCTGCGGCGGCTGCGAGTTGCGAGATGCCTGTTAAGAAAAGTATTCCTTACTTGAATAAACCCGATTCTATTATTCCGGGTGTTTCCAATTATTATGCTACTACCTATGTATTGGATGGAGATGCCATTCCGGTTGTTGCAAAAGTAAGAGATGGAAGACCGATCAAGATTGAAGGAAATGAACTTTCAACCATCACAAACGGAGGTACTTCTGCCCGCGTGCAAGCTGCTGTACTGGGATTGTATGATACAGCAAGATTGCGTTTTCCATTGGCCAATGGGAAAGAAGTAAGCACATTTGATGCCTTTGATAAAATGGTTGGTGAGGGGATGTCCAAATTAAACGGCAAGCCTGTTGTGCTTTTAACGGAAACGATTACTTCGGTAACAACTAAAAATACAATTGCTTCGTTCCTTTCTAAATATCCTGGATCTCGTCATGTTCAATACGATGTGATTTCATCAAATGGGATATTGGGAGCCAATTTGATTTCCTTTGGCAAGAGGGCAATTCCTTCTTATCGTTTTGATAAAGCAAAAACCATTGTGGGGTTGGGTGCTGATTTTCTAGGTACCTGGTTGAATTACATTGAGTATGCCCGTCAGTATGCTGAAGGCAGAAAGATCAACCAGCAAAATCCTGAAATGAGTAAGCACATTCAGTTTGAATCAACGTTGAGTTTAACAGGTGCAAATGCAGACGACCGTTTTGTTGCAAAGCCAACAGAAGCGGCTGCAGTTGTACTAAATCTATATGCTGCATTGGGAGGCAATGTAACAGCGCCTGCACTAACCGATGAGCGTTTAAAGAAAGGCATCAAGCAAGCAGCAGAAGCATTGAAGGCTTCTGGGTCTGCTTCATTGGTGGTTTGTACAAGCAATGATTATAATGTTCAGTTGGTGGTGAATGCCATCAATCAAATGTTGGGTGCGTATGGTACAACCATCGATTGGAGCAGCACCTTGAATACACGTCAGGGTGATGATGCTGCGATGGTTCAATTGGTGAAAGACATGAACGATGGAAACATTGGTGCATTGTTGATTCATGGAGTGAATCCGGCGTATGATTATTTTGACGCAAAGAAGGTTGAGTCTGGACTTTCTAAAGTTCCCGTTACCGTTTCATTCAATGATAGAGAAGATGAAACTTCTGTTCTTTGTAAATTCCAAATCCCCGATCATCACTTTTTAGAGAGTTGGGGTGACGCTGAACCGAAATCTGGGTACTACAGTTTCATTCAGCCAACGATTTCCCCTTTGTTTAAAACACGTGCATTCCAAACTTCATTGTTGAAGTGGAGTGGCGACAATACATCGTACGGAGATTATTTCAAGTCCTATTGGATTGGAAAATTCGGTTCGCAGTCGGCTTGGGACAAAGCATTGCAAGACGGTGTAGTAGAAACTGCATCTGCTCCATCTGCCGGAAGCTACAATGCAAGCTCTGTTGCATCTGCTGTTGGCGTATTGTCTGGCATGAAAGCATCGGCGGGCAAAGAAATTTTTCTATATACCAAAGTTGCTTTGGGTTCAGGAAAGGAGGCAAACAATCCTTGGTTACAAGAAATGCCTGATCCGATTACCAAGGCTACATGGGACAATTACGCTGTAATTTCCTATGCGGTAGCCAAGGACTTGGGTATTGTTGTTGATGATAATTATGAAGTAGAAGTTACCAAGCCGGTTATCAGTATCAAGGCCAAGGGAATGGAAATAAAACTTCCTGTTCTTGTTATTCCTGGCATGCACAAAGATGTGATTGGAATTGCATTGGGATATGGACGTTCAGAAAAAAGCGGACGTGCTTCAGCAAACGTTGGTTATAATGCTTTCCCATTAACCGGTTTTGATGGTACATCTTTTACACATGTTGTAACAGATGTTACGGTTGAAAAAACAAAAGAGGTGGTTAAGCTTGCATATACACAAACGCACAACCAATACGAAGGTCGTGATGAAGTTATTCGTGAGTACTCACTCAACGATTTCAAAAAGAATCCTACTATTCTTGCTGACGATCGGCATAAGCTTGTTGAAGATTATGCTCCAACCACTGGAGATTATGCAGCAGAAGGAACATTGTATCCAAGCTATCCCTATCCCGGTCCCAAATGGGGAATGAGTATTGATTTGAATTCTTGTATTGGTTGTGGTGCCTGCACGGTTGCTTGCACAGCAGAGAATAACGTTGCTGTTGTAGGCAAGTCTGAAGTTATGCGTGCACACGAGATGCATTGGTTAAGAATCGATCGCTATTTCGCAACGTACCGCGATGATTCGGGTAATGATAACTTAGACGACCTCAATGTGGTGTTCATGCCGATGCTTTGTCAGCATTGCGATAATGCACCATGTGAAAACGTTTGTCCCGTTAACGCCACCAACCACAGCAGCGAAGGTCTCAATCAAATGACATATAACCGTTGTATTGGTACGCGGTATTGCGCCAACAACTGTCCATATAAAGTAAGAAGATTCAACTGGTCTGATTACATGGGTGCAGATAGTTTTGCCGACAATCAAAAAGGCATTTTGGATGATTCAGTGATGATGATGAACGAAGATTTAACACGCATGGTATTGAATCCGGATGTAACGGTACGTTCTCGTGGTGTGATTGAAAAATGTTCTTTCTGTGTTCAGCGTTTGCAAGAAGGCAAGTTGAAAGCGAAGAAAGAAAACAGGCCTTTGGAAACAGGGGCAGATGGAAAGTGGGATATCAAAACGGCTTGTCAGCAGTCTTGTCCAACCCATGCCATCGTATTCGGTAATGTAAACGATAAGAAAAGTCCGGTTAGCAAGATCAGAAACGAAGAGCAGACCAACCGCTTGTTTTATTCGTTGGAGCAAATCCACGTTTTGCCGAGTGTAAGTTATTTGGCGAAGATCAGAAATACCGACAGGCATGTAGGTGTTGCTGAAGAAGCTCATCATGAAGAAGCTGAAGCAGGACATACGGAAGAGAAAAAAGCGGAAGCGGCACATTAATAGTAAAGATTGTAGTGTAATCGAATAAACGACCAACACATGAGTGTAACAAAGTACGAATCGCAATTTAGAGAACCATTGGTGAACGGTAACAAGACCTACGCTCAGGTTACCGAGGACATCGTGCATACCATTGAAGCCAAGCCATCTCGTTTGTGGTATATTGGTTTTTATGTTTCCGTTGCCCTGTTGTTGTTTGGAGTTTATTCTGTTTACCGTGAAGTTGTTTATGGTATTGGTCAGTGGAACGTAAACAGAACCATCGGCTGGGGTTGGGACATCACCAACTTCGTATGGTGGGTAGGTATTGGTCACGCAGGTACTTTGATTTCTGCGATTCTTTTGTTGTTCCGTCAGGGTTGGAGAACCGGTGTTAACCGTGCTGCTGAGGCGATGACTATTTTTGCGGTAATGTGTGCGGGTCAGTTCCCTATCTTCCACATGGGTAGAGTTTGGATGGCTTTCTATACATTACCTTATCCCAATACACGTGGTCCACTTTGGCCCAACTTTAATTCACCGTTGTTGTGGGACGTATTTGCGATCTCAACGTATTTTACGGTTTCATTATTGTTTTGGTATTCTGGGTTGTTGCCGGATTTAGCTACTGTAAGAGACCGTGCCAAAACAAAATTGCGCAAGCATTTATATGGAGTTGCTTCATTTGGTTGGAGCGGAAGTACCAAACATTGGCAGCGCCACGAGAGTTTATCGCTGGTGTTAGCCGGGCTTTCAACACCGCTCGTACTTTCGGTGCATACGATTGTATCGTTCGACTTCGCTACTTCTGTGGTTCCGGGATGGCACACTACGATCTTTCCCCCCTATTTCGTTGCGGGTGCGATCTTCTCTGGATTTGCCATGGTGCAAACCTTGATGTTGATTTTGCGCAAAGTGATGAATCTTCAGGATTACATCACCTTGGGCCATATCGAGGCAATGAATAAAGTAATTGTATTAACAGGATCCATTGTGGGGTGTGCGTATTTGACGGAGTTGTTTATGGCTTGGTACAGCATGGTTCCATTTGAGCAAGATATATTTTTCAAATACAGAATTGCAGGTGCATATGGATGGAGCTATTGGTTGATGATGACCTGTAACGTGATTTCTCCCCAGTTGTTCTGGTTCAGAAAGTTGAGAAGAAACGTATTCTTCACGTTCATCATGAGTATTGTAGTAAACATCGGAATGTGGTTTGAGCGTTTTGTAATTATCGTTTCATCACTGTACAGAGATTACCTTCCTTCTTCTTGGTCGGTTTACTACCGTCCAACCATTTGGGAAGTTGGTTTTTACCTTGGAACATTTGGTTTGTTCTTCACGTGTTTCTTTTTGTTTGCTAAATACTTCCCGGTGATTGCCGTAGCGGAAATCAAGTATGTATTGAAAACAACAGGAGAAAGTTATAAGCACGACATGGCTTCATTGGAGAAGAAAGAGATGGATGATTTTGCACACGAGATGCACGAGGATCATCATGAAGAGGGAGCCATTAAAGTGGTACATCATTGATCATTCAATTGAAAAAACAATACAATGGCGTTAAAAAAATTTGTTGTAGGATGTTTTGGGGATGAGAACGTTCTTTTCCCGGCTGTAGCCAAGGTGAGAAAAGCCGGTTATAAGTTTCACGACATCTACACACCTTTCCCGGTGCATGGTTTGGACAAAGCCATGGGATTGAGGGATACCAGCATTCATACTGCAGGATTTCTGTTTGGTATGATTGGAACTACAACAGCGGTAACTTTTATGACCTGGGTGTTTACAAAAGATTGGCCAGTGAATATCGGGGGTAAGCCCAATTTTGCTTTGCCAGCCTGGATTCCCATTACGTTTGAATTGACCGTATTGTTTGCCGCAGTGGGAATGGTATTGACCTTCTGTTACATTTGTCAGTTGGCGCCTTTTATCAAAAGACATCATTTCCATCCACGTGCTACAGATGATTTGTTTGTGATGGTTATTGAGTGTGGTGAAAAGACCAATGAAGAAGAACTTAAAAAATTGTTGAGCAGTGTTGGAGCTGAGGGAGTAAATACGCAGGTTGCAGAAGAGGGATGGTGGATTGGAAGATACGACCAAGAGCAGGAGCTTTACAAGGAACCCAATATTGCTTAATGCCGAGTGAGTGAATAGAGGAGAATCTAAAACAACTTAAGAGATGAAAAGAACAACAAAAGTTTTCTGTGGACTGGCTGCCTTGGTTCTGTTTGCTGTAGGTTGCAGCGATGTAAAAAGGACGCCTGGGAAAGTGTACATGCCGGATATGGCGGACAGTCGTGCATACGAAACCTATTCATCCAATCCTATTTTTGCAGATGGTCAAACGAATCGCGAGCCGGTTTCCGGAACAGTGAAACGTGGTGAGGAGTATCCCGTTCATATGGGAATGGATAAGCTAGGAGATACAGCGAATTATTTTGCATCACGTGCAGTAGATAATCCCATTGATTCACTAACTGCAGAAGAAACCAAAGAAGCTGAACGCGTGTATTTGATCAACTGTGGAATTTGTCATGGTGCAAAATTGGATGGCAACGGTCCGTTGTGGAAAGACGGCGATGGCCCTTATCCATCCAAGCCGGCTTCATTGGTTGGAGATGCCAAGTATGAGTCGATGCCAGACGGACAAATGTTTTATTCACTTACGTACGGAAAGAATCTCATGGGAAGCTATGCTTCACAGCTAACGCCCAAGCAGCGTTGGCAGGTGATTCGTTACATCAAGGATAAACAAGGAAAAAAATAACCAACGTTTTAAATAATCAGGGATGATCAAGCAACAATTTGAGATATCAGCGGGGTATAAAAAATGGACGAACATTTTGCTCGGTTTGGGTGGACTTGCTCTTGTGCTGGGCTTTGTTTTCCTTGGCATGAGCAAGAATGAATTAGATCAGACCCGTTTTTGGGCTGGCCTCCTGCAGAACAGTGTTTTCTTTTTATTGGTTGTAAACGCCAGTATGTTCTTTATCTGTGCTACTACGTTGGCTATGGGTGGATGGCAAATGGCGTTTCGCAGGGTCCCTGAAGCCATCTCCAGCCTGGTGCCCGTATTTTCTGTTTTGGCCTTGCTCGTTTTTGTTGGAATTATTTTTGGACATCAGCATACAATCTATCATTGGTTAGATAAAGAACATGTAGAGCACGATCCCGTGTTGAAAGGCAAGAGCGGATTTTTGAATCCTACGTTTTTCATGGTTTGGACTGTTATTACTTTGTTGATGTGGTCTTGGGTAGGTGGAAAAATGAGAAAGCTGTCTTCACAGGCGGATGAACCTATGGATCAGGGAGTTTCAAAAAAATTCATTTGGAACAATACGGTTTGGGGAGCCATTTTCATTGTATTTTTTGCATTGACAGTAGGGTCAACCATTCCATGGCTTTGGTTGATGAGTATAGACGCACACTGGTATTCTACCATGTACAGCTGGTATACTTTTGTCAGCTCATTTGTTGCAGGCATGTCGCTTGTAGCTTTGTTTGTGATTTATTTGAAGAACAACGATTACTTGGAATATGTTACCGAAGAACATTTGCATGATTTAGGCAAATTCATGTTTGCATTTTCTGTGTTCTGGACTTACCTCTGGTATTCGCAGTTTATGTTGATTTGGTATGCCAATATTCCAGAAGAGACTGTCTATTTTAAGCCCCGTATTCAGGGTGCTTACCGTGGCATTTTCTTTTTGAATTTGATCGTGAATTTTGCTGTTCCATTCTTGCTGTTGATGAGGAGAGGTTCTAAGAGAAGCTATACCACGGTAACCGTGTTGGCGGTATTGATTATTCTGGGGCATTGGACTGATTTCTACCAGATGGTAATGCCTGGAACGATGCGTGAACATTATCAACTTGGGTGGTTTGAATTTGGTATATTGACTTTGTATGCTGGATTGATCATGTTTTTTGTTGGGAGAGGGTTGAAAAAGAAGCCGTTGACGGCATTGCACCACCCTTTCATCAAGGAAAGTGTGATCCATCACACCTAATTTGTTTAAGAGCAGGAAAAATATTTTTTAAAATAAAATATACGTAAGAACATGTCGGGTTATTTCATCTTAGCAATTTTGGCACTGGCTTTTGTGGTTACTTTTCAAATTGCAAAAGCAAGCGAATACGTTTCTGTATTGAAAGGGGAAGAGAAAGCGTTTATTCAGAACAACCGAATCAATGCCTTCATGTTCATCATTTTTTTGGTCTTGGGACTGATTGGTGCTTGGTGGTGCAACGAAATGTATTTTGATAAAACATTGTTGGCCCAGCCTGCTGCATCAGATCATGGGGAAAAGATTGATTTCATGATGTGGATTACGCTCGCTGTTACTGGTGTTGTATTCTTCCTTACACAGATCCTTTTATTCTGGTTCGCCTACAAATACCAGTACACTGAAAAAAGAACAGTTTATTTCTTCCCTCATAACAATAAATTGGAATTGATCTGGACTGTAGTTCCTGCTATTTTTCTAACTGTATTGGTTGGTTTTGGATTGTTCTATTGGTTCAAGATTACTGGTGATGCACCCAAAGATTCACAAGTTGTTGAAATCACCGGTAAGCAGTTCAACTGGATGATGCGTTATCCTGGAAAAGACAATGTGTTGGGAAGAAAAAATTATCGATTGACTGATGCTTCCAATGGAAATGCATTGGGTGTGGATTGGGAAGACGAGGCAAGTCACGATGATGTGGAAGCCACAGAGATGCACCTCGTTGTAGGAAAGCCTGTTCAGTTGGTGATCAATGCACAGGATGTAATCCACGACGTAGGATTGGTTCATTTCCGTTTGAAGATGGATGCTGTTCCCGGCATTCCAACAACGCTTTGGTTTACTCCCAAATACACGA
>JAULVY010000016.1:0-2195 GCA_032110825.1 Chitinophagaceae bacterium
TTCCATCTACTATGCAGAAAGTCTAGATACAATTGGCGATAACCTCAGAGAAGTAAAGCCTTCGTTATTCTCTACTGTTCCGCGTTTACTCGAAAAAGTTTACGAGCGTATTATGAACAAAGGCAAAGAGCTGACAGGCATTAAAAAGAATCTATTCTTTTGGGCTGTAGGCGTTGGAAACAAATACGAAGTAGGTAAAAACATGGGGGCGCTTTACAACATCCAACTGGCAATTGCAAATAAACTGATCTTCTCCAAATGGAGAGAAGCATTGGGCGGAAATGTAAGAGCGATCGTTACCGGAGCTGCAGCGTGTCAGGTGCGTCTACTTCGTGTGTTTACGGCAGCCAAAATTGTAATCATGGAAGGATACGGTTTAACGGAAACCTCTCCTGTAATCAGTGTAAATCGTTTTGATGCAAATGGAAGAAGATTCGGGACCGTAGGAGAAGTAATTAAAAACGTTCAGGTCAAACTTGCAGAAGATGGAGAGATCTGTTGCAAAGGATCCAATGTGATGATGGGATACTACAAACGTCAGGATCTTACCGATGACTGCATCGATAAAGAAGGCTGGTTCCATACAGGAGATATTGGCGTATGGTCTGAAGGTAGATTTTTGAAGATTACAGATCGCAAAAAAGAAATCTTCAAAACCAGTGGTGGAAAATACGTAGCCCCACAGCCTATTGAAAATAAAATGAAAGAATCTCCATTCATTGAACAAATGATTGTGGTGGGTGCCGAACGGAAATTCACAGCTGCATTGATTGTTCCAACATTTGCAAACCTTAAAACCTGGTGTGATAAAAATGGGATAGATAGCAGCTCAGCTTCAAGCATGATCAATCACCCTAAGGTGTTGGAACATTACAAATCAATCGTTGAAAAATACAATCCGCAATTCAATCCGGTTGAACAGGTGAAAAAGTTTGAACTGTTGGATGCGGAATGGACGATCAATGGAGGTGAATTAACTCCAACCTTGAAATTGAAACGTAAGGTGATCATGGAAAAATACGCGGCGGCAGTTGAACGTATCTACGCGTAAGGCATTAGAAATAATGTTGTCCGGCAGGCATCCGAAATAATTTGTTGCGCTGGTATTGCGTAAAAGCCGCATGCTCTTCTTCGTGGGTTTTGGTCCAGTTTTGATACGCTGCCACATCCGACACAGCTCCAAACAACCATTGATTATAGGCTTCAAACATACCCGAACGCATGAGGTAACGCAAATGATCAAAAAGTTGAAAAGGATATTTATCATTTGCAACATAAAACCAATCGTGTAAAAAACGGGAGCGAATCACCAACAGGCTTTCTGTTGTAATCCCTTTTAGTGCAAGGTTCGATTGCTTCTGAATCGTTTCTAAAAATAATTTTTCAAAATCAGTTGTAGGCTTGATAAAATACTGCTTCTTATCCCCGGGCATAAAGATGCGTTTATAGGATTCCAGCAACATCACTTTGATTTCAGCAGTGCGAACAGAGTAACTTTCTAGGTTCACAAAAATCTCACCATAAACAATACTGCGAGCCTTATCGGCAGCTGCAAAATAAAATTTAGCAGCATGGTAATAATTCAAGGAATACGAAGGGTCTGCAAGAATTCCACTCTCCCATTGCGCGATGGCTTCCGGAGGCTTCTGTTGTGTCCATAACAGTTCACCGTATTCGCTAAAAAGCGGACCACTTTTGGGAAATTTCTTCAACCCTTTTTTATAAACCCGATCACAGGTTTTGTAATCTTCTAATCCCTTATATATGTTTCCAGCAATTTGAAAAACTTGAACGTCTGCATTATCCAAGTCCGTTAATGGCATTACACGATCTGCTGCCCTTTTATAATCACCGGCTAAATAATAGGTAAATGCAATATCCTTTAACAGCATCAGATTGGATGGCTCCAATTCCAGCGCCTTACTCAATACCATCATGGTATTGCTGTAATCTTGTTGACGCTGAAAGGCAATTGCTGTTTCCCTCAATTGCTGAACCGTTTGCTGGGCTTGAAGCGACAAGCTTGAAAAAGCGATTAAACAGAAAAGAAAAATACGTTGTGTCATCAACTCTAAAATTAGGGATTAGATCAAATGAGTCAATAGTCCGTCTCGTAATTTAGGTTCAAACCAAGTACTCTTGGGTGGCATCACATTTCCACTATCGGCAATATCAAACAATTGCTCAATACTAAC
>JAULVY010000017.1:0-16263 GCA_032110825.1 Chitinophagaceae bacterium
GATGAATGATTACATCATGCACCAAAAAATAAGCAACCCCATAGGCCATAATACCAAACCCTATGCCATGCAGCCACCATATCTGGTTTTGCATACCATACATAATGCATAAAAAACTAGGTATGGCAAAAATGATGAAAAAGGCATCGTTTTTCTCAAAGAACCCCGGCTCCACCTCATGATGATCTTTGTGCAAGTACCATAGAAATCCATGCATAACCCAACGATGTGTACACCAGGTTATCCCCTCCATCAACAGAAATACGCCCAAGACTACCAATACATAATAAACTGCTATCATACCCTAAAATTATGGAATCGTTTGGTTATTAACACGTAGAGCGCATCGAATGTTTAGCTCGTGATCTATGAATCAACTGACATTACTAAGATGTAAATCATGACGTTGCGTATCCCTACCTTTGCATCCAAAATTATAGACCATGCAGAAAGGTCCCGTTTCTCAATTTATTCAACACCACTACCGTCACTTCAACGCTGCTGCACTTGTAGACGCAGCCAAAGGATACGAAAAACACCTGCTCGAAGGCGGTAAAATGATGGTAACCCTTGCCGGCGCCATGAGCACGGCAGAATTGGGTGTATCCCTGGCCGAAATGATTCGTCAGGGTAAAGTTGATATCATCTCCTGCACCGGAGCCAACTTAGAAGAAGACATCATGAACCTTGTAGCGCATTCCCATTACACAAGAGTGCCCAACTACCGTGATCTCACCCCGGAACAGGAATGGGAGTTGCTTGAAAAAGGATTGAACCGCGTTACCGATACCTGTATTCCAGAAGAAGAAGCATTTAGACGCATTCAACACCATATCGTTAAACTCTGGAAAGATGCAGACGCCAAAGGTGAACGCTATTTCCCACACGAATTCATGTACAAGCTGCTTAAAAGCGAGGTCATGAAAGAACACTATGAAATCGATACCAAAGACAGCTGGATGATTGCTGCCATGGAGAAAAACCTACCCATCATTGTAGGCGGTTGGGAAGACAGTACCATGGGCAATATCTTCGCTTCCTATATCATCAAAGGTGAAATGAAAGCCACCACCATGAAAAGTGGTATCGAATACATGGTATGGCTCTCCGATTGGTATAGAAATAACAGCGGAGGAAAAGGAGTTGGCTTTTTTCAAATCGGCGGTGGTATTGCTGGCGACTTCCCCATTTGCGTGGTTCCCATGATGTACCAAGATTTGGAATGGCACGATGTTCCATTCTGGAGCTATTTCTGCCAGATCAGCGACTCCACAACTTCATACGGTTCATACTCAGGAGCTGTTCCCAACGAAAAAATAACCTGGGGTAAGTTGGATATCCATACACCCAAATACATTGTAGAGAGCGATGCAACCATCGTTGCACCCTTGATCTTCGCGTACATTTTAGGTTGGTAATGGAACAACAAGAAAAACAATCGGTACTTACGTTTTACTGCGACCGCACCCACCAAAACGGTTGGGAAGAAATTATTTTGCGTGATGAGGCAACGGGATTGAAAGCCACCATCATCCCTTCCGCAGGAGCCATTCTCAACAAACTTGAAATTCCACACAAAGGAAAAATTTTAAACTTGGTTGATGGCTTCAAAGACGCTGCCGATTGGGAAGCCAATAAAACCAACGGATTTAAAAGTGCTAAACTTTCCCCATTTGCTTGCCGCCTCCAAAACTCATCATACACATGGGACGGAAAAACCTATGTAGCGGATAAATTTATTTTAAACGGTCATGCAATCCACGGCCTGCTTTACGATGTGCCTCACGACATCATGATTGCAGAAGCTTCGGCATTCATGTGTGAATGCAAATTCCTTTACCGCTACAAAGGCACTCATCCCGGGTATCCTTTTGCTTTCGATATGAACGTACGCTACCGATTAGAAGGTGGAAGTCGGCTCACAGTCATCACCACCGTTCACAACAGAAGCGGCATGACCATACCCATCTCCGATGGATGGCATACCTATTTTAAATTGGGAGAAAGCATAGATACAGCAACGCTTCAAATCAATTCCAAAAAAATGCTGGAATTCAATGACGCGCTTTTACCAACCGGTAAGATCCTGAAAAATAAAAAATGGTTCAAAGGTGCTCCGCTTAAAGATGTGCAACTTGATAATTCATTTTTAATCGACATGGAACAACCCATGCCGCATTGCACGTTCTCAGATGAAACACTGGGACTCGAACTCTACATCTACCCTGATCGTAACTACCCTTATCTACAAGTCTATACTCCACCTCAACGCAAAAGCATTGCACTCGAAAACCTAAGTGCTGCACCGGATGCCCTTAATAATAAAATGGGATTGACAGAACTCGGACCGGAAGATTCGCAGGCGTATCAAACACGTTACCGAATTGCAACGTTCAATCCGGAAGATCGCAAAAAAAAGAAATCATTTTTCGCCTCTCTCTTCAGCAAATGATTTTCCTGATCGCTACCGAATTTCATAGACCTCTCCCCAGTTGGTGGTAAAGCGCCCGCTTCGCATTTCCTGACGCATTTTCCAATTTCGCGTAAGACCCGAAGCAGCAAACTTCACCATATCGCTGCGCATCCCAAAGTTGATGTTGTCTAAGGCCTGCATCAACGACCGACTGCGTTGCTGCGACTGATTACTCGAAAAAAAATTCCCCTGAAGTGCATCATCTGGCACCAATCCACCCAACACCACACCGGCCTTCACGTATTTCGTTCCCTTCCGATACAACGACTCTATTAAGGGCAGTGCCACGCGAATAAGTGCTCCCGTATCGGAACTGGGTTGCATAAGTGTAAAGTAACGGTGATGGTGTTGGGGATTGTATTCATAAGGAGTATCCCGACTTCCATTGGTAACTACAAATACATCCAAGGAAGAAGCTGCAGAGTATTGTCGCCGCAACTTCTCTGCTGCTCTCGCCGTAAATGTAGCCACCGCTTCCCTCAGCGGTTCCAAATCGAAAACGGGTTTTCCGAACATCCGCGTAGTGGCAATCATTTTCTTTTTTTCTAAAGGATTTTTAAGTGGAATGCAGGACTCTCCATTTAATTCTCGAATCATGCGCACACCTACCACACCTCCCAAATTTTTTCTCGCCCACTCCTGTGGCATGTGCTTCAATTGCCACGCTGTATTCAACCCATACGCTTCTTTTAATTTTCGTGCATAGCGCCTACCGATGCCCCATAAATCAGATACATCGGTTTGCTCCAATGCCCATTGAATTTTTTCCGAATCATTCAAAACCATGATGCATCCGGTAATGGATTTGTTTTTTTTCGCCAACCGATTGGCCACCTTGCTCAGCAACTTGGTGGGCGCAACTCCAATGGAAACAGGTATTCCCGTCCATTGCCCCACAACGTCCCTCATCTGTTCAGCAAAAGACGGTAGCCCAGCAACTGGAAGATGCGAGAGATTTACAAAGGCTTCATCAACGGAATACACTTCCACACAACGATAGATATCGTGATCAGCAAGCAAGCGCAAGGTATCCATCACCCGCATGCTCATATCGCCATAGAGATGATAGTTGGAAGAAAACACGGCAACACCATGCTGCTGAATCAGGTTTCGGCTTTCAAACAAAGGCACCCCCATATCAATACCAATCCGTTTCGCTTCATCCGTTCTTGAAATGATGCAGCCGTCGTTGTTGCTTAAAACAACAACGGGACGATCGCGTAAATCCGGTCGGAACAGCCGCTCACACGAACAGTAAAAACTGTTGCAATCCACAATCGCAAACATGCAATCAAACTTGATGAATGACATAGGTAACCACTCCCCAAATGGAAAAAGCGGCAAACGGATCCACTTCAATGGGTGCAAGTCGCGGTGTTTCCGGAATGAGTCGAATCCGATTCAACCGATTTTCAAATCGACGAATCAACATGTCGCCGTCCAAAACAGCAATTACAATCTTCCCGCTGGAAGGCTTGATGCTGCGGTCGACAATCACCATGTCTCCCTCGAAGATTCCGGCTCCAACCATGGCCTCACCGCGAACACGCATGAAAAAAGTAGCGGGCTTGTTGCGAATCAATTCTTCATTGAGATCGATTCCGCGTTCAGCATAATCATCGGCTGCAGCTCCAAAACCAGTGGCATTGGCTGTTTTTACCTGTTGCTGTGCATAATTCTTGGATCCGGTATAGGCAGCTTTTTGAACAATTTCCCCATCCATAAATACTAAATTTATTAGCAATAATATGCTAAATAAATTAGTTTTCAAATATCATCTTAGCCTTATTTTTTAAACTGAACGCCTAGGCCAATAAACGACTTAAACATAAACAATCAGTTGAATAGGGATACGAACCAGGTTGATAAGTTAAATCGAGATTGCGAATGAAGTAGCCACATGAAGATGTAGCGTCTGATGATACTGGTCATTTATATATCTTTAAAGTGGATAATTTAACCATCGCACTAAAGTATGATCCCAGCACAACAACTACTATTTTTTGCACTTGGGATTATCTATGTATTCTTTTCAATAAGCCTTTTATTTAGGAAAAAAGTAAAAGCATTTTACTTTTTCGGAGGCTTACTTTTTATAGTCGGCTACTCTACAATTACCACTTTTCTAACTAGTCACAAGATTTCAAAAGATTTTATATTCCTTTTCGACACCAAATCGCCCCTGCAATTTTTATACGGACCTTGCTATTACTTTTTTCTACTCTACCTGGTAAATCCCAATCGCCCATTTGTATGGAGAGATTGTGTTCATTTCATACCAGCCTTGTATTGTGTTTTCAACTTGATTCCACTGTATGAACTAAGCTATGAAGAAAAGTTGAACGTCATAATAAATGGTTCTCATACTGAATACTACACACCTTTAAATCACTTGCAACTTAATTACCTAAAACTGGCACTGGGTCTAGTATATACTGTAGTTGGATTTATTAAATTTAGAATCTTTTTTAAAGAATCGAGTTTACACCTATTTAAGCAAAATAAGGCTATCATCAACTGGTTAATTCTAGATTTTCTACTTAGGGGCGTAAGCATGTACTTCATATATGCTGGCCTAAAAAACACTGAACAAATTGCCAATAGCTATTCTTTGCTATTGATGTCAGCAGACTCAATCATGAATGTCCTGTTCATCATATATTTTCCTTCCATCCTAAAAGGACTTCGATTCAAAATAACAAATTCAACTGTACATTATGCATCCGATCACCAAAAGGAAATACATAAAACATTTATTTTTCAGTCGCAAGTAAGCGATGAAGAGAAAAGTCTTTTATTACGATTGAACGATTTGATGCATTTAGATCAACTTTTTACCGACGAATTCCTCCATATCAACACGGTGGCCAAACGATTACTCTGTAAGCCAGATCAATTGAGAATGGCTATACAACATGGCTATGGAAAAGATTTCAATGAATACTTGCTCGATGTTCGAGTGGATTTTGTTCGCGATCGTTTGCAACATGAACAAAGTTGGATGAACCTATCTCAAGAACAAATTGCTGCACGCTCAGGTTTCAAAACGCGTATTGAACTTGAAAACGCACTGAAGATCAAAAACTGATCTCGGTAAAAAAACCGAAAGGTGTTTTTGAAAAAACAACTTGTCCCCCTAATTTCTGAACTCGATTTTCAATGCTTTTCAGCCCCATTCCGGTTTGATGTATACCCGTATCTGTATGGGTTCCATTATCAGCTACGATCAATTTCCATTTTCCAGCTTTCCAATTGAGAACTACTTCAAAAAAATTTCCATTGGAATGCTTCAGCGTATTATGGGCTAATTCTTTTACAATAAAAATCATATTTCTCCTTAACTCAAATGAACTGCTAAACTCTCGGCTATTGGTTCGATCGGTAACCGAAAACGAAAAATCAGTAGAATCAAATACGAAACCTAAATTGTTCTGAATTCGTAAAATCAAATCTCGCATCGACCGGTCTTCGTGGTTCAATACCCATAAAATATTACGGAAAGACTGTACTGCTTCACGCAAATCGCGTTCCACCCCTCTCATTTCAGAAAACTGATCTCTCGTTTTTGTTCGAAGCAATTCCACTTTCATCGCTGCACGCGTAAGTAAACTTCCAATTTCATCGTGTATATCGTTGGAAAGTGAAATGCGGATTTTTCTTCTGCCCGTTTGAAGCAAATAAACAATGACACCAATCAAAACTGCAACCACCAAAAGCAAAAAAACTGTTAACGCATTCACCCTATAAATATAAGAAACTGGGGAAATTACGTACCCTGCAGGGAGGTTATTACGTGTTTACCCGTAATTATGAAAACATTAAGGGAAATTGCTTCCTCAATCTAAAAAACGAACTTAATCTTGTATTGTCAAAGCGAATGAGCCGCGACAACCAATCCAAACGAAAAACCAAATCCAAATCCTGAAAACTCCGTTTAATCCAACTCCTAAAGAAAAAACCAAAATCCAATCCAAACGAAAAACCACAGGCAATCCGAATCCTAAAAAACTTCAACACGTTAAGAATCGCCTGAAAATACTGCCCCGCTTTTGCGGGGCGTTTTTTTTTAATTTAATTTTATCGATATGACTACGCAAGAAATTAAATTCTTAGAAGGTCCCCGCTCGAGATGGAATGATTTTAAATTTGTTTTGAAAGTATTGCTTGAGTTTATCCGCGGATTTCGAGCCCTGCATTTTATTGGCCCCTGTGTTACCATATTTGGATCCGCCCGATTCAAAGAAGATCATCCCTATTACGACCTCACCCGAAAATTTGCAGCAGAAGCCGCTAAACTTGGATTTACCATTTTAACAGGAGGTGGACCCGGACTCATGGAAGCTGCCAACCGGGGAGCCAAAGATGTAAACGGAAGATCGGTAGGATGTAATATCGTACTGCCGATGGAACAACACCCGAACCCCTACTTAGATCTCTGGGTGAATATGCGCTATTTTTTCGTTCGAAAAACACTTCTAATCAAATACTCATACGCTTTTGTGATTGTACCAGGAGGATTTGGCACGCTGGATGAACTGTTTGAAGCCATGACCCTGATTCAAACCAAAAAAATCAAAGACTTCCCCATTATCATTTTAGGAAAAGAATTTCACAAAGAGCTTTTAGAACATATTGAAAAGATGAAAGCCTTAAAAACCATATCGAATGAAGATTTGGACCTTTTTCTGGTTACCGATTCCATCGAAGAAGGCATAGAGCATTTACGAAACTGCATCCGCAAATTTGGACTAAGCCACGAAGTCAAAAAACCAAGCTGGATCCTTGGCGAAAGGGAAATATGATTTAAATCATCTGCCCCCTTTATTAAGGTCATCGAGGAAACAAGTTACTCTTCGCATTTTTGCCTTCCAACGATTAAATTACTTTGATATGGACGGCAGAATACTAGACCTCATCATGAAAGAAAACGACGCATGGGATGATTTAATCACACGTCAAAAAAAGGAAATACCTGATCTGGAAAATATGCTTTCCTCTATTTTTGAAAGCAAGCAAAACAAGGACGAAGAAACCCAGGCCAGTGTCAGTTTGCTAAAAACCGAACTTCATGCTCAGGAAGATAATATGTCGGAAATTAAAATGGAATTAGCCAAACAACAACAAGTATTGGCTATAGAGAAAAATAGTATTTCATTTCCTGCACATACTTTGCTCAATCAAAATGCCCTCAGAGAACGAATCCGAACTGCAAAGCGTCAGTTTTTAGACATCAAAGGAAATTATTTCAATTACTTGGCATCTGCTCTATAACTCTTTTTTTCGTAAAACAATAAGCCAACTGCTTACCGAACTGACGAAACTCATAGGGGAAAATGACACCAGTTCTAAAATAAAGGAAATACAAAAGAGAAATTTGTAATGTTCAATTATTTATAACTACTAAAAATAAATGTTATGTCAACAAATGGAAGATCATTGTTAAGGTCATCTTTTTTAAGGCCTTCGGTATTGGAAGATTTGGTTAAACCCTGGAACGAATGGCTGGATGAAAAATGGCCATTCTCAGGCCACATGCCTGCCGTAAATGTAAAGGAGACGGAAAAAAATTATGAAATCAGTCTGGCGATTCCCGGACTTCAAAAAGAGGATATCAAAATCGACATGAACGGAACCCTAGTTACCATCAGTGCCGAAAAAGATGTAAAAAAAGAAGAAAAAGAAGATGAGTATACCCGCAGGGAATACAGCTACTCTTCGTTCTCAAGATCGTTTACCCTACCGGAAGACATTCAACGGGATAAAATCGATGCCAACTATGTAAATGGAGAGCTGAAATTGATCCTTCCTAAAAAAGAGGAAGCTAAAAAATCAGTTCATCAAAAGATCAGTGTAAACTGATCTGCCCCCAACCTCTGCCTGCAGGTGCAGGCGGAGGTTTTTAAAAACAGGAAGTCATATATGATAGTAAAGGATAAAATAGTTGTGATGGAATTGAACCAGTGTGCATTTGAAACGCTTTCTTGGATAAGATTTATTGAGTTTCTAACACAAGAAAATTCGCATTTAAAAACCCGATTGTCTGACGTAATAGACCAAATCAAAAACAGACAAGGGTTGGCTATGGCCGAGCATTTTCAAAATCAGTTTATCATCAAAGACGATGTATACGATCATTTGCTGCTCGACTTGAGAAAGCAAGTGCAAAAATGGGAATACCCATCAAATGAAAATAGAGCTCTCAGTCAAGAATTGAAGAAAAATCATCTCCAATTAAAAGATCAGATTGATTACGTAAAACGAGATCACCAAATAATGGAAAGCGACTTTAACAATTATATTTCCGAGGTAATTCAATACAACCAGTGCTAATTATACAGATTTTCAAGCTTCTTTTCATTCAACAAAATAATGCTTCCATCTTTGATGTCAATCAATTGCTCTCCCTTGAAATCACTTAATGTACGAATCAACGACTCTGTTGCCGTACCCGCTATATTTGCAAGATCTTCTCTGGAAATATGAATAGAAAACGGGCTTTCACCCTTGCTGAATTTATCTCTCAATAAAATCAAAGCATCGGCAACACGTTTACGTAAAGAATTGTAGGCAAGTCCCAACAATTGCTTTTCCTTTTCCACCACATTACCAGCCAAGATCTGTAACATCTTTTTCATGATAATGGGATTCTGCTTGATCAATTCATCAAATTCCTCACGTGGAATCAACGAAACTTCGGAATTTTCCAATGCTTCTGCTGTTTCCTGATAAATTGAATTTTCCAACAAAGCCAAATACCCAAAATATTCTCCTTCGCCATACAGCGCAATAGTCAGGTCTTTACCATCATCGTTTGTTTTAAACAACTTGATCTTCCCCTTTTTCACAAAAAACAATCTATTGGGATGATTACCCTCGCTATATATGATCTGCTTCTTTTTATAAAAATTGGTGTTCCGATCGGATGAAAGCTCTTGCCATACGTCTTGCTTTCCAAAATCTTCAAGAAGCTGACGAAATCCATCTTGATTACTCTCGTACTTTTTCTTCAGTAGCTCTACTTTTTTCAAACGCTGTTCAACGGCATTAAGCAGTTCAAGTTCGGTAAAAGGTTTAGTGATGTAATCGTCCGCACCCATCTCCATACCCTTGCGCATATCCCCGCGCTCCGTTTTGGCAGTCAAGAAAATAAAAGGAATATCCTGCAATTCTTCGTTTTTGTTCAGCATATGCAATACACCATACCCATCCAGCACAGGCATCATGATATCACAGATGATAACATCGGGTTTATGCTGCATGGCTTTTTCAACGCCTACTTTTCCATTTTCGGCAGTAATCACTTCATAATTGGCAAGCTCCAAGATTTCAGCAGTATTGTCTCTTATTTCATGATTGTCTTCAATCAACAGGATTGTGTTCATAGATTAAATTTTATAGTAAATGAGGTGCCGCTGCCGAGCTCGCTTTCCATTTGAATGGTTCCACCCATCAAATCAATGTACTTGGAAACAATATGCAAACCCAAGCCGGTTCCTTGAATATTGACTGCATTTTTCCCGCGAAAGAATCGTTCAAAAAGATGCTTTTTGTCCTCGTCTGAAATTCCAATCCCTTCGTCTCTAATTTTTAACATGGCCGAAGAAGATGCAATTGAACTTTCAACCCAAATAGTTGCTTTATCCGGTGAAAATTTAATAGCATTTGAAATCAAATTGATTAAAATATTCCGAATCAACGACAGATCGAGATGGGTGGTTTCCGGACCGGAGTGCTGGTATGAGATTTGTTGCTGTGACTTTAACAACGGATTCATTTCAGAAATAATAATCTGAAGTTGTTCCTTAAGATTAAAATCAGAATAATGAACCTGAATCTTTCCCTCTTCAATTTTACCCAACGATAAAAATTCATTCAATATATCAGTCAAATTGCTTACTGCTGACCGAATTCTCAGAATATGTTTATCCCTCCGATCCTGCTCCTCCGTAGCCGTATATTTTCCTATCAACGATACAGAAGACAAAATGGTACTCAGCGGTGTTCTGAATTCATGAGATGCCATGGAAACAAACCTCGACTTGAGATCACTTAACTCTCTTTCTTTGCTTAGCGCCTGGGTCAGCTCCTGCGTTCTCAATTCAACTTTATGCTCCAACTCTTCATTGAGCTGCTCAATTTCCCGATTCACCTTTTCCAACTCCTCCTTTTGATGACGCAAAAGACTTTCATCCTCAACGCGCTTACTGATGTCAATGATAAAAGCGATGACATACGGCTCACCATCGATTTCGTAATGACCTAAACTGATTTCGACGGGAAATTCTTTACCTGATTTTTTTAATGCAGAAAGTTTCATGCCCTTTCCCATCGGACGGTTTGCCGGCTGTTCCTCGTAACCCTTTCGATGGACCAAATGGCCCTGTCTAAATTTCACTGGAATTAGATCTTCCACCTTTAGTTCGGTAAATTCTGAAATCGAATATTCAAAAAGAGCAATGGCTTGTTGGTTTGCTAAAATGATATTCCCGGTGTTATTGACCAAGACTATAGGTAGCGTAGCGAATTGAAATAGCGCTTCAAATTTTTTAATCTCTTTAAATAGATTTTCAGAAAAAATACGCTGGGTATCAATGTTGATAATGCGTTGTAGATAATAAACAGAATCTTCATAGTGAAATTTAGAAATATCCAAACGCCCTAAAAAGGATTTCCCCGATTTTGTAGCATACAAAACCTCTTCACTCCAATGACCATTTTGCTTTATAGTACCGAATACCAATTGCTGCAGTTCTTTTTGTAATTCCGTTTTTCGTAAGCCAAAAAAACTAAAAGCAGACTGAAATGCTTCTCTAGAATCGTATTCAAAAAAGTAAGAATACGCGTCATTAAAATAAATAAGTTCCTTGCCGGATTGATCCCATACCGCAATGAATTCATCGGCAAGAGTAGCCAAGGCCTGCAGCAATGCATCGTTAAATCTTGCCTTATCGGTTGAAGGGTTCATCAGGGATACCTAAGATATAGAATATGATCTTTTTCAGAGATGGTTACACCCTCAATTTAGACAAAATTTACCCTTCCTCAATTATCGCTTATAAACCCAACCGGAGAAATATAAAAAAAACTACTTGTATGTATAATAAAATAGGGGCAAACAAGTTTTTAGACTGAATATGCCTACGCTCAAAGAAGAAGGCAAGACAGCCGGAAATCACAAACCAACTTATGTAATTGTATACAGGTATACCTCCTCCTTCCCACTGCCAAAAATTAAGTTCAACAGCAACAGGCTCCATGATAAAATCAAAAACTGTTGCAAGTAACCCAGTAAATACTGCAATAACAAAACGCTGCTGGCTAGTGGGAAATATGATTTGCTTTGTGATGCAGTAAGATGCATAAACGATGCAAAACCAGTTGAGTCCAATGACCAAGGGAACTCCAACTATTTTATTGCCAAATAAATTTCCATATTGATAATTTCCGAACAATAGCCCAGTATTCACACCAATAATCTCGGTAACTACACCAGATATATAGCCTACTATAAAAAGAACAAAAAATTCCTTTTTCAGGCTTCCCTCATTCCAAACCAGCAAGAGAAACATGAGTATTAAATTAGCAGGTGTTAGCCGCACAAAGGAATCCAGATCATAAAAAATCATACCTATGGCACCTGCAGTATGAATCAACACCGCCAAAAAAGCAGAGATATAGAAGGGACTTCTGTGCCGGAGAATCACGGATGAGAATTTTAGTAAAATTACAAACACAATATGTAAACCTGATTGCAGAAGCAATCTTTAATAAAATCTCTTTTACCTAGCATCAATCAAACTACTCACAATTGCTGCGCTTTTCAAACACAAGGGTATGCCACCCCCAGGATGAACGCTGCCTCCTGTAAAATACAATCCCTTGATGGAAGAGCTAAAGTTTGCATGCCGCAAAAAAGCTGCCCATTTGGAGTTTGAACTGGTCCCATACAATGACCCCAAATAGGAATCGGTGCGCTGCTGGATACCCAAAGGAGTCAAAACCTCTTCCACTTCAATATGCGAAGCTAGATCTACACCCATCATCCGACTGAGCTTTTTCAAAACGTTTTCCCGAACATATTCGATTTCACGTGGCCAGTCCGCATCATCAATAGCTGGTGCATTCACCATGGTGAACCAATTCTCTTTTCCTGCAGGAGCTTGTCCCTGTTCCATCTTTGATGTGATGTTGACGTATACCGTTGGATCGTGATAGAATTTTTTGATTGTAAAAAGATGGTCAAATTCTTCTTTGTAAGCGCCACTAAAAAATATATTATGAAGATGCAAATCAGAAAACGTTCTATTCATCCCCCAATAAAAAATAATCGCACTGCTGCTTCGCTCGTTTCGGAGAATTCGCTTAGCAGCCTGCTCATCTTGTAACAACCGCTTGTATGTAAAATAAGCATCTACATTACTCACAACAAGATCAGCATTGATCAACTCGCCATTCACGCGAACACCTTTCACCTGATTATTCTCTACTTCAATCCGCTCAACGGCAGAATTCAATATAATATTGACCCCTTTGAGTTTGGCCAACGATTCCAGCGCACGCACAATGCTGATCATTCCTCCTTTCGGATAAAATGTACCTTGATTCTGTTCCAAATGCGGAATCAAACTCAACATACCAGGAGCCTGATACGGGTTGCTTCCATTGTATGTTGCAAACCGATTGAAGATCTGCACCGCTTCGGGAGTTGTAAAACTCGATTGATTAAACTCATCCAATGTATTGAATAAATAAGGAAGTCGAACAGCCTTCAGAGCTTCAATTATTCGAGGATGAAGCCAAGTTGCAGTTTTATGCAATGAATAATTCAAAAAAATACTTCCTACTTTATCATATATCCGTTCTGAATTATTGAGATAGTCTAATACATGTTGTTCAGGTTCACCCAATTTAGCCTGCGCCTCTTCTGCAAACTTTTTTCTATCGGTATACGCATGCAAGACTTTACCATTTTCAAAAAAATAGTTGCAGGCTATGGATACAGATTCATAAGAAAAATGATCTCGAATGTCTACTCCCGCCAGCTCAAATAATTCTACTACATTTTGGGGCTGAGTAAACAACGAAGGACCGGCATCAAATAAAAATCCATTCCGTTCAAAGGAGTAAAGCTTTCCGCCCACCACTTCATTTTTCTCGTAGAGATCTACCTCAAATCCTTTACAGGCTAGTCGTATTGCAGTAGCCAACCCACCTATACCTCCACCAACAACAACTGCTTTAGTTTGCAACATGAAAGAGGTATTTTTTCTCAGAAAAATGCTGCTCCAACAAGGGAAGTGCAATTTTGAACCATTCGGTGTATTTGAGCGGATATTGCTCTACACTGGCTTTCAAATCACGCATGGAAATAAAGCAATAGTCACCTACTTCATCTTCATTGGGCTGTATCTTTCCATCGTACGCGCCAATAAGCACATGATCATATTCATGCTCGGTAAGGTTGTTATCCAATTTAGCTTTATAAATAAAATCAAATGCATGCTCCAGCTCGGTTACAAAACCCAATTCCTCTTGCATCCTTCGCTGAGCAGCCTGAACTGGTGTTTCTTCCCACAAAGGATGGCTGCAACATGCATTGGTCCACAAGCCCCCGCTGTGGTATTTCTTGATTGCCCTGCGTTGCAACAGCATATCACCTTTGCGGTTGAAAATAAATACACTGAAAGCCCTATGCAGCAGCGCTTTTTCATGCACTTCCATTTTCCCCATAAGCCCCAAAGGATTATTTTTTTCATCCACGAGAACCAACATCTGCTCCGCCACTGTACTCATAATTTAGGGTATTGAAATATTCAACACTTGAGTAAACGTCTTGCTCATGGGCTTAACAGCTGGATCAGCATAACCGATTAAACTTCCCTGCTCGTCAATAATATACTTGGAAAAATTCCAGGCCGGAGCTTCTGAATTCCAACCATTTTTCCTTGCATCACTTAACCATTGGAAAACAGGATGCTGCTGCGGCCCTTTAACAACAACAACTTTAGAAGCTAGTGGAAAACTAACTCCATAATTTTTTTTGCAAAAACTCCCAATCTCTTCATTGGATCCTTTCTCCTGATTTTTAAAATCGTTAGCAGGAAATCCGATAACAACCAGTTCAGATTTTTTCAAATCATACAACTGCTGAAGTTCTTCGTATTGGGCGGTATATCCGCAATCACTTGCTGTATTTACAAATACAATCTTCTTTCCTCTGTATTGAGAAAGATATATGGTATCTCCTTCAATCGATTCAAATGCTAAATCGTAAATCGATGACAAAGGCTTACTCTCTTTTTCAGGCACCAGCATCCTGTTATTTACTCCCAACAACTTGGTTATTCCAGTAAGCACAGGATAAACCGATTTCAATATTCCTTGTCGCGTTGTCATACTTGAATTGTTTTTTGTACTCACACAAGCCCAAACCATAACGACGAGGATGAACACAAATAATACAATCACTGCTTTCCCAATTCGTTTCATATCAGCTGTACTTGAGTATTTTCTTCAATAATTTCACCTTCCCCTTGAATGGCGCATACCACAAGGGAACATCAAACCAAGATTTGGATACCATTACCGCTTTGGGTCTTGTAAACGTTTCAAATCCGAAGCGACCATGGTATTGACCAATGCCACTTGGACCAACCCCGCCGAAAGGCAAATGAGGATTCCCCAAATGTATGAGTCCGTTATTTACACAAGAACCGCCAAAGCGGAGTCGCTGTATGAAATAATCCTGTACCTTTTTGTTATCAGCATAAATATAAAGGGATAAGGGAAAAGGATTCTGTTCTACCCAATTCACCACTTCTTCATTCGTCGTATACGTTATGATCGGGAGTATGGGACCAAAAATTTCTTCCTGCATAACCGGATCTTTGAGACCAATACCTTCAATTAAAGTTGGGGCAATGTACCGATCTGACTCATCATGTTGCCCTCCCATGATAATATTGCCTTTATCCAAATACCCAATCAATTTCTTAAATCGTTTTTGATTGATGATCCTTCCAAAGTCCTCACTTTGCTGAGGATTATCACCCATCATTTTAGTGAAATTGGATTTCAACAACTCAATAAAACGCTCTTTGATATCTTGATGAACCAACACATAATCAGGCGCAACACAGGTTTGACCGGCATTGATCAATTTGCTCCAAGCAATCTTGCGGGCTGCATAGTCTAAAGATGCAGATACGTCTACAATACATGGACTTTTCCCTCCCAATTCCAAGGTAACTGGAATCAGTTTTTGAGATGCCAACTCCATTATTTTCTGACCTACCACAGTGCTGCCGGTAAAAAAGACATGGTCAAACCGTACTTGATTAAAAAGAGAGGGAATAACTTCAGCCCCTATTCCCTGAATCACACTGATGTAATTTGAATCAAAAGCAGATAAAATAATTTTTTCGATTACAACTGCTGTATGCGATGCATCTTCAGAAGGTTTTAAAAAAACAGTATTGCCTCCGGCAATGGCAGCTAGCAGTGGACTCATCGATAAAAAATAAGGATAGTTCCAAGGCGCGATGATCAAAACCGTTCCAAGAGGATCTCTGTAAATCTTACTCGTAGAGGGGAAAAACATCAATGGCGTGGGTACATGCTTGGGTTTTGACCAAGCGTGTATATGCCGAATTGCAAAATCTATTTCCTTGTATACCTGTCCAATTTCAGAACCGTATGCCTCAAATTCAGATTTTCGTAAATCAGCATACAAAGCTTCAACAATCTGTTGCTCGTGAGTTCGAATGGCATCACGTAATTTTTTCAACTGG
>JAULVY010000018.1:0-11664 GCA_032110825.1 Chitinophagaceae bacterium
ACCAATGTTTCTTTTGCACCTGCTTGTTGCTGGTGCATAAAACTAAGATGAAAATATTTGTATTGTCCTATCTCAAGATAGGCTCCACCGTGAATGGTTGTTCTCGGATTCAACAAATAGTTGCCTCCGTAAAATGATTCCGATGGCCTGTTGATGTGATACATCGAAGCACCTAGGTAATAACTATTCACTCCATCCGGACTCAATGCATACATGAAACCGGTATTGAAGTCAAAGTAGTTGATGGCAAAAGGATTTCCAGCAAATGCTTCTGAAGTGATTCCGGTAAATCCGAGTCCTGTTAACTCGTCTTCAAAATCTGCTCTACGCACATCAATGCGTTTGTTGGCCCAGGATCCTTGAAAACCAATCGTAACTTGATGGAGGCCATCTTCATCCAATGCCTTTGAATATGCAGTACTGATGCTGTAATACGAGTTGTTGAGAACCTTATTTCCACTTTGATCGTTCAGGGCTAAGATGCCAACACCCCAGGTATCGTGTTCAGGTAGTTGTTTTCGGAGTATGCTAAAATCAACTGCTGCGGTTGAAGAAGTAAAGGCATTGTTGATGGTAGGCCATTGCTTTTTAAAGTTTCCTGAGAAACGAAAGCTGCCATCAAATTTTCCTGTGTAAGCTGGATTTAGAGTTAAAGGGGATACAAAGAATTGAGAAAAATGTGGATCCTGCGCATGAATATGCATGGATATTCCAACTGCAGTAAACCATATGAGAAGCTTCAATCGCATGTATAGTTTATGATTGCGATTTTTCTCCAAACGCCAAATCTCCAGCATCACCCAATCCCGGTACTATATATCCCTTACTTGTAAGTTCTTCATCAATAGCGCCACACCAAATATGCACTTCGGGCACGTGTTCAAGGACATGTTGTATTCCTTCTGTACACGCGATAACGCATGCAATATGAATTTCGGCGTAAGTGCCTTCATTTTTCAAAAAGGTGATTGTTTTTACTAGAGATGCTCCGGTTGCGAGCATAGGGTCTGCTAAAATCAGAATTCGTTTTTCCAATTCTGGAGAAGCGAGGTAATTCAGGCTGATTTCAAAACTGCCATCGGGATGGTGTTTCCTGTAGGCAGCAATAAATGCATTGTCGGCTTTATCAAAATAATTCAATAAGCCTTGGTGTAAGGGTATGCCTGCTCTCAAAATTGTTGCAAGCACGGGTTGTTGCTTGAGCATTTTTGTTTTAGCAGTCCCAAGGGGAGTTTTAATTTCCTGTTCTTCCCAAGGGAGATTTTTACTGATTTCATAGGCGAGGATTTCTCCTATACGTTCAATATTTTTTCTGAAGCGCATTCTATCTCCCTGAATGCCAGTATCCCGAAGTTCACTGATCCAGTTGCTGACCAAAGAGTGGTGCTCACTCAAGTTTTTAACCATACAAAGGATTATTTTTGACGACGAATACAAAACTAAACATAATCTATGGTATATCGTGTGATTGGATTGATGAGTGGAAGTTCATTGGATGGACTGGATATTGCTTTTGTGGAGCTTCAGGAACAAGGAGGAAAATGGTCTTATGTGATTAAGCAATCAACTTGTATTTCATATGATACAAGTTGGAAGAACAAGTTAGCTGATGCAACGAATTTATCTGCTAGAGAATTTGTTAAACTCGATGCAGAATATGGACATTATATAGGAAAAAGAGTTCATGAATTTTTAATGGAAAATGGATTGGATTTTCAAATAGGATTGATTGCTTCTCATGGCCATACTGTGTTTCATCTTCCAGGGGCCTACAGTAGTCAAATTGGTGATGGCGCAGCTATTGCTGCAGAAACAGCTTTGCCTGTTGTGTCGAATTTGAGATCAATGGACGTAGCACTAGGCGGCCAAGGTGCACCCATAGTTCCAATGGGGGAAAAACTTTTATTTCCAGCGCATTCGTTCTTTTTGAATATTGGAGGCATTGCGAATATTTCGTACCATAGTCAAAATCAGATTGATGCTTTTGATGTTTGTCCGGCTAACCGAGTTTTAAATTTACTTGCACAGGGGAAAGGGTATGAGTATGATGATGGGGGACTGATGGCAATGAACGGAAGTGTTGATGAAAATGTTTTGATGCAATTAAACCAGCTGGAATATTATGCAGCTTCTTTCCCTAAATCGTTGGCCAATGAAATGGGAGTCGATATTGTTTATCCCATCTTAAAAAGTAATTGTAAAAGCATTGATGATGCACTAGCTACTTGTGTTGAGCATATTGCAATTCAAGTGGCGCAGGCTTTAGAGCTTCTACAAGCCAAACATGCTGATTTCATCCACGGGGGGTCAATGTTGGTTACCGGTGGTGGAGCGTTGAATTCATTTCTATGCGAACGCATTCAATTTCATATACAGGCGCAGGGCATAACCCTTATACGTCCAGATGAACAAACCATACAATACAAAGAAGCATTGATTATGGCCGTCTTAGGGGTTTTAAGGTGGAGAGAAGAGGTAAATGTGAGCAATGCGGTAACCGGTGCAGTTCGTTCGAGTATTGGGGGTGCATTATGGCTTGGAAATTCATAAAAAAAGCCGGATTTTATGATCCGGCTTTCTGTTTTCTTTATAAGGTTAAGATTTATATCCCCATTTTTTCATAATGGCTAAATCTTCTTTAACGCAATCCAATGGCGTTCTTCCCTGATAGGACTCTTGTTCAATAATGAAATGCTTGGTTCCCCATTTTCTTCCCAAGTCAATTACTTCTTTAACGGGCACGATGCCTGTACCCAATATGGTAGACTCGTATTTTTCATTGCCTTCTTTAGCAGCAATTTCATCTTTCACGTGCATGGATTCAAAGCGACCTGGATATTTCTGCATGATATCCAATGCCTTGGCTCCTCCATTGATCATGTTTCCAATATCCAATTGCTGCATGACCAATTTAGGATCCGTTTCAGAAAGAATGATATCAAATAGTGTTCTGCCTCCCAGTTGCTCGCTGAATTCAAAATCATGGTTATGGTATCCGAATTTCATACCATATTTTTGGCAGAGCTCGCCTGATTTATTGAAAACATCCATAAACCATTTGAGTTCATCTAAATTGGTTCTGGTTTTTTGTTCCATAGATGGACTAATCACAAACTGTTGACCCATCGCAGCTGCGTCTTCAACTGTTTGTTTCCATGCATCCGTGAAATCCTTTTTGTCTTTGTCGAAATGCTTTGTTGTCATTACAGTATGTCCGCTTGGCATTTTCATGCCCAGATCGTCGAGTCTCTTTTTGAATTCTGTAGCGGTCCATCCATAAAATTTTCGGTTCACATAACTTGCATGTTCTACATGCTTGTACCCCATTTCAGCCAATTTCTGCAAAGTTCCCATTGGGTCTTTGTTCATGTCTGTTCGAATGGAATACAATTGTATACCTGTTAATTCACCTTTTTTTGCTGCAGCAAAAAGTTCAGATCTAAAAAGCGAAATGCCTACTGTGGCTAAAGTTGTGTTCTTGATGAATTTTCTCCTAGTTGGATTCATGTGGCTGTGTTTTAATCAGGCCTTAAATTACGAAAAAGGGGCTTATAAAAATGCTGCAGTTTTGCTTTGCTTGCATTTTTTTAGACCAGTAGGGGTACCGGCATATACCAATTCGCCACCTCCGTCACCTGCTTCTGGTCCCAATTCTATAACCCAGTCTGCTGATTTAATAACATCGGTATTGTGTTCGATAACCATTACTGAGTGACCTTGGTTGATGAGTGCGTTAAATGACGAAAGTAGTTTTCGAATGTCGTGGAAATGCAGTCCTGTGGTAGGCTCATCAAAAACAAATAGAATTTTCTCCTTGTGTCCTTTTCCTCTTCCTAAGAAACTTGCCAGTTTAACCCGTTGTGCTTCCCCGCCAGATAATGTTCCGCTGGATTGTCCCAATTTGATGTATCCCAATCCCACATCGCTAAGGGGCTTAAGTTTAGCAACTACATCTTTTTCGCTACTAAAAAACTCCATAGCCGCGTCTACACTCATTTCCAATACGTCGAAAATGTTTTTCCCTTGATATTGAACTTCAAGAACATCTTCCTTAAACTTTTTACCATTGCAAACTTCACACGTCAGGTGAACATCTGCTAAAAATTGCATTTCAACGGTTTGTTCACCTTCTCCTTTGCAGGCTTCGCATCTACCTCCCTCCACATTGAAGGAAAAATGCTTGGGTTGATAGCCTCGAATCTTACTTAAAGCTTGACTGGAAAAAAGATCTCTTACATTGTCCCATGCCTTCACATACGTTACCGGGTTGCTACGCGATGATTTACCAATTGGATTTTGATCAATCATTTCAATTTGAGCAATTTCATTCAGATCGCCTTCCAGTCCAGTATGTGATCCCGGTTTTTCTCCAATTCCAGTTATATGACGAACCAGGGCAGGGTAGAGGATTTTCTTGATAAGGGTTGTTTTGCCGCTGCCGCTCACTCCACTGATTACGGTGAAAATACCAAGTGGAAATTCAACATCAATATTTTTTAGGTTGTGTTCAGCTGCTCCTTTGATGTGAATGGATTTTTCCCATTCTCTCGGCTTTTTGGGTATTTCGATTTTTTCTTCTCCTCTGAGGTATGCTGCTGTTAAGCTATTTTTAGATTTTATTATTTCTTTGTAATCGCCTTCTGCCACTACTTCTCCACCAAGGTGACTAGCCAATGGACCCATATCTATGATGTGATCAGCTTCTCTCATCATCATTTCGTCGTGTTCTACCACCACTACCGTATTGCCAAGGTTCCTTAAGTTTTTAAGTACTGTGATCAATCGCTCTGTATCTCTGCTGTGAAGGCCGATAGAAGGTTCATCTAAAATATAGAGTGAGTTCGTTAAGTTGCTGCCTAGGCAACGTGTTAATTGTATACGCTGACTTTCTCCCCCACTAAGGCTGTTTGCTAAACGATTGAGAGATAAATAGCCCAACCCCACATTTAGCATTGTTTCCAATCGCTGAATAATTTCTAGCATAATTCTTTTTACAACTTCTTTTTCATGCTTACTCAATTCAAGCTGGGAAAGCCATGTATATAGATCTTTTACCGGCAGTCTGCATAATTCTCCAATGTGTTGATCATTTATTTTTACATAGAGTGCATCTTTTCGAAGTCGATACCCTTCGCAGGTAGTACACGTTGTTCGTCCTCTATATCTGGATAGGAGAACACGGAATTGTACTTTGTATAAGTTGTCTTCTACTTCTTTAAAAAAATCGTTTATGCCATATGCCTGTTTATTTCCTTTCCAAAGTTGATCTTTCTGTTCTTTGCTCAGCGAAGCATAGGGCTTGTGTATGGGAAAATCAAATTGTTTGGCTCCTTTGATAAATTGCTCTCTCCACCAATTGAGCTTTTCTCCTTTCCATGGAGCTACAGCACCATCGTAAACACTCAAACGTTGATCGGGTATGATGAGATCAGGATCTAGTCCCAAAATCTGAGAGTACCCTTCACACGTTGGACATGCGCCGTAAGGATTGTTGAATGAAAAAAGATTTGGTACTGGCTCTTCAAATTTCATTCCATCCAATTCAAATCGATTGGAAAAAGGAATAGGGTCTTTTTTATCTGTTTTAATATATAGGTAGCCTTCCCCTTCATAAAATGCAAGTGAAATGGAGTCTTTAATCCTGTTGGTTTCGTCTTCGTCAAATGGCTTAACGACCAATCTGTCTATGAGCAAGAAATGAGAGTCGGTTGGATTGAAGTCTTTAAGTTCCAATAAATCTTCAATTGCCAACACTTCGTTTTTCTTGGAATCAAAAATTCGAGAAAACCCTTTTTGAAGTAGAATGTTTAATTCTTCATTTGCTTTGCGATTTGGTCCTTTCGGTAATGCGGAAACAACATATACCTTAGAGCCTTGTTCAAGTGTATTGATGTAATTCAATACATCCGTAACGTCTTGTTTTTTTACTTCTCTACCCGAGATGGGTGATATGGTTTTGCCAATACGCGCAAACAACAACCTCATGTAATCGTAAATCTCGGTCATGCTTCCAACAGTTGACCTCGGTGTTCGGGTTACTACTTTTTGTTCTATAGCAATGGCAGGGCACAATCCTGAAATGTGATCAACATCTGGCTTATCCATGCGCATCAAAAACTGTCTTGCATACGCACTCAAACTTTCTGCATATCTTCTTTGACCCTCTGCAAATAGGGTATCAATCGTCAAAGACGACTTTCCAGACCCCGAAACACCCGTTACAACTATGAGTTTATTCCTAGGTATTTTTACGTATACGTTGCGTAGATTGTGCATTCGTGCCCCCTGGATATAAATATCTCCAGATGCCATTTGCTTTTTTTCTTTTCCTTTCTTTTCCTTTGCTGGAGCGGGTTTTGACATATGAGACTGCAAATATAAAAGTAAACTGCTTAAGGGCAACTGCGTATTTCCACGCGTTCTTAACACTCCTTTGACATTTTAACGCGTAGAGGTGTTACACGTTAATACGTATTTCTCAAAAAATAGTTCATTAAAATTTTATTGCGCTTACGCATAGGTATAGTTTTGACTTGTGAATGCGATAAGCGTTCAATCAATCCAACCATTTAAAACCATTTTATGAGATCCAATTCTAGCCTTACCGACCAACAACTGATTCAACTTTTCGTTAGTGGAGATGTAAATGCTCTTGACGAGTTGATTAAAAAACACAAGGACCGCATTTTTACCTCTATTGTTATTTTGGTAAAGGATCGTGCGCTTGCTGAAGACATCTTCCAGGAAGTATTTATTAAAATCATCGACACCCTTCGCTCTGGAAGTTATACAGATGAGGGAAAGTTCCTCCCTTGGGCGTTGCGAATTGCTCACAATCTCTGTGTTGACCACTTCAGAAAGGCCAAAAGAACTCCTGTGGTGCTAAACAAAACAGATGATTACGACATGTTTGATAACCTCAATCTTTCTGAAGACGGTGCTGAAAGTAAAATCATGAAGGCTCAAAGTCATGAGCGTGTTCGCAGAATGTTAGACATGCTACCTGAGGACCAAAGAGAAGTGATTGTTTTAAGGCATTTTGCAAACCTGAGTTTCAAAGAAATAGCTGATAAAACAAATTGCAGTATCAATACCGCATTAGGAAGAATGCGCTACGGGCTCATCAACTTGAGGAAGTTGATGGTAGAGCATCAAGTAGCAATCTAAGATCAGTATTATTGATTTGCCTTAAAAGACTCCAATCCACATTTCAGCCAAGATGCAAATTCAGCCGCATTAGGAGTATAGCCCACCGGGGGACTTAACAGTTGCTCTGTTGGTGAAAGGGCTACATACCAAGGTTGAGAGGTGGCGTTAAAATTTTCAGTTTGAAATAAGCTCCACTTGTTTCCGATCGTTCGAATGGTTTCAATGGAACCCGATTTAGTTTTGTAGTTGCGTTGTTCGATCGCCGGTAAGGGTTCTTTATCATCTACATAGAGAGAAACCAAGATGTATTTGTCCATTAACTCTCGCACTTCTGGTTTGGTCCATATGTTTTCCTCCATTTTCCTGCAATTCACACAAGCCCATCCCGTAAAATCGATCAAGAGCGGTTTGTTTTCTTTTTTTGATTGGCTTAGTGCCTCTTCGTAATCTTTTAAAGGTTCATCGCAATTAATCGGATCAGCATATAAACTATAGCATACCGGAGGAGGGAACCCACTTACCAAACTTAAATTAGCAGATTTGCTGTTGGTTAAACCAGGAGCCAAGTAAAAAATAAATACCAGAACACCAAAAGCAATGGCTTTTCTTCCAAATGATATTTTTTGACCTTTGCTGTCGTGCGGAAAACGCAACCAGCCCATGAGGTAGGTAAATAGTCCGAGGAAGATTAGAATCCATATTCCAAAGAAAGTTTCACGTTTGATGAGTGACCAATGGGCAACAAGATCGGCGTTTGATAAAAATTTCAAGGCCAGTGCCAATTCAATAAATCCAAGAACAACTTTTACGGTATTCAACCATGAGCCACTTTTGGGCAATGAGTTCAACCACTGAGGGAAGAGTGCGAAAAGTCCAAATGGAAGCCCTAAAGCAACACCAAAACCCGCTAAACCTGCTGTTAATGGCCATGCACCTTCTGTTGCAGTTCCCACCAATAAGGTGCCTAGAATAGGGCCGGTACACGAGAAAGAAACAATAGTCAATGTAAGGGCCATAAAAAACACACCTGCAATTCCAGATCCTTGTTTGGCATTAGCCGAATTGGCAAGGCTGCCTGGGAGTGTGATTTCATAATAACCGAAAAAGGATACGGCGAAGAATATGAAAATGGCAAAAAAGGCTACGTTCAGATAAATATTGGTTGCAATGTCGTTGTAAATCGTGGGACTCACATTTCCAATCAAATGAAAGGGGATACTGAATGATACATAGATCAGGAAGATGAAAAGTCCATACAAGATTGCGAGTTGTTTTCCCTTTGATTTGTTGTTTCCGTGTTTGGTAAAATACGATACGGTTAAGGGAACCATTGGAAATACGCATGGCGTGAGCAATGCAAACAAACCACCTAAAAATCCCAAAAAGAAAATTTTAAGTGGGCTACTCTCGGATTGTTTTTGTTCCCCAAGTTCGCAGGACTGAAGAGGTTTGTTGATGTTCAAATTTTCAATGATGATACGACTCTCGGATTTTTTTCCTCCCTCTAACCGTGCTTCCAGCTTTGCGGTTTCTTGGTAAAATTCACCACGTGCATTTTTCCCAAAGCTGTAATTGAGGGTAACCAAAATTTGTTCAGGCACATCTCCAGAGAATTCTATTGTAGCTTCCCATGTTGTTCTATCCGAAGTGTAGGAAATTGTCTTTCCTTCGAATATGCTGCTTGTACTGTTTTTGATATCACCTTGAATCAGTTTCAACGATTCACTTATTTTGATGCTGACATCTGATAATTCGATACTCGATGCAGAAAGACCGTCGAATTGACTATTTGGTGTAAATACCTCCCAGCTACCTGGATCGTTTAGTTGAAATTGTAGAGTATATTTTTTTTCATTTAGTTTTTGCGTTGTCATTTCCCAATTCAATACAGGAGAAACTTCTTGTGCTTGCATGGCCAAAACGAACCATGCAAAAAGCGGGGTTAAAAGTGCTCGTAATTTCATGCTTTGGGATTATCCTCCAACGGGGATCTTGAAAGGGGTTTCAGAGGGGGGAAGACAGACTTCATCGTTGCACACCATAAATTCAATTTTACCATTTATGCTTGATTTGGCCTTTGTTTTAGCCTGTACTATTTGAACAAACGTTACTGTTTTCTCATAGAAGTTTACTTTTCCTCCCCATGCTTCTTCAACCTTGGTAATTTTTTTTCCGATTTCTGTTGTTTTTCCTTCAAGAATAAAGAGTGGATTGGGGGTAAAAACGAGGGAAGTAGGAACAGGACCTTCCACACCAGCATTTTGGGAATACAGGTGGAAATTTCCATTGATAGAAGCCGTCATTCGTACTTCGTACTTTTTATCTGCTATTTTTTTAGATGTGAAACTCCATACAACTTGCTTGGCAGATCCACTTTGTGCACCAGCATACGAAGCAAGGAACTGCATCAACATCACCAATACAACGACTTTGATTTTCATAATCTTAATTTATGCTAACGAAAATGCCGCACTTGTTTTTAACAGCAATGCATTGAAAACATTTCTGCCATCTGTATTTCCTAGAACTTCTGAACAGGCCCTTTCCGGATGGGGCATCATGCCAAACACATTTCTATTTTTATTGCAAATCCCCGCAATATTATCCATAGTGCCGTTTGGATTTGCTGTTTCTGAAACCTCGCCTTTGCTATCGCAGTAGCGATAAATGATTTGATTGTTATTTTTTATCTCTTCCAAGGTTGCAGCATCTGCATAAAATCTACCTTCTCCATGTGCAATTGGAATTTTTAAAACCTGATTGCTGCTGCCCTTGATGAATACGTTTTTACAGACAAATTGTTGGTTTGCATTTTTAAGCAACACACCTGGCAACAATCCGGATTCACATAAAATTTGAAATCCATTGCAAATACCCAAAACTTTTCCTCCTTTGTGTGCAAAATCGATGGTTGCCTGCATCATGGGACTGAATCGTGCAATTGCTCCACAGCGGAGGTAATCGCCGTACGAAAATCCTCCAGGAAGTACAATACAGTCGTCTGTAGTAAATTCAGAAAGATCATTGTCTTTGTGCCAAAGCTCAACAACTTTTTGCCCTAAATCATTTCTGAGGGCATCCATCATGTCTCGATCGCAGTTCGACCCCGGAAAAACTACTACGCCAAATTTCATGGGAACTCTTTCGTACAAATTTACGCCCTTTCAGGAAACCAGATCAAGATGAATCTCAATTTTAACGGATCAGGGAAAGGGATAAAATAGCCAGTAAAATCAAATTGGGTATAAAGTTGCGTTTGAAGGAGCTAAAAAAGGGACTAAACAGCATGGCGCAGGGCGTCAAAAAAAGGTATACATAATGTTCAATTTGATTGGGTTGGATTAGGCAGCTGATCAGGGCTATGAAATACAATAGGATTAAGGTCAGGTAAGCTTTGCGTCCTTGAATCATCATTTTATTTATAACGGCATTTGCTCCAGTTAACCCCAACCAGGGTGCTACAAGGACCATTCCGGTTTTTACCCAGCTTATAGTATCCAGTTTGGGTAATTTAAATTCCAAATGAAGGCTTCCAAATAGTTTTGAAAGTGCAAAGCTATCGGTTAGATACAAATACGATGCTCCAAAATAAAAAGGAGCAATAAATCCTAATGTTAAAACAATCCACTCTCTCCATGATGCTGGTCTCATAATAAGCAAGGCAAGTGACAACCATACAAATAGTAGCAAGAAAATTGTGTTGATAAGGAAAAGAAGTCCGGAAAGACTTCCCATAAGCAATAAAATTCCTGAGGGATTTGTGGTTTTATACGAAGCGATCAAGAGTCGAAGTGTAAGTAAAAAAATGAGGCAAACGAACAGATAAACGAAATTGATGACTTGAGGAAGTAGTAAAAGAATAAGCATAAAACAAAGAGCTGGTATGTAGCTGGGTCTATCTATGAGTTTGAACTCATTCATGATGTTGTTTAATAAAAATGCCAAAAAGAAGTAGGATGCTGAAATAATTAGTTTACTCCAAATTAGACCAGAGGTAATAAAGCTGTTTGATTCTTTCCAGAGCCATGAGCCCCAAAGGGAAGAGCTCAAGCCTTCTTGAGTTGGGAGCATTGGATTTCCCCACCACAGCGATGATGAAAGTATGCCCAGCAAAAGCAAGGCTAACGGGTTTTTATTCTTAAAAATACCAATCACTTCTTCAGATCAGAATTCGAGCTTTGCAAAACAAATATAATTCTTGTAGAGGCAAGGTAAAACGATTTGACGCAGTCCAACTTGTTTTCCAAATTTGGGCATGAAGTCATAATCCCTGTTTAGGTTTTTAAGTGTAGGTTGTCGCTTCACTCTTCCGTCTGCATCGATCGTAGCCGAATTGAGCAGGAGTTCTCTTTTTTCTCGTTGGTTAAATAGAAACCGAACTTCATTTCCTGTATTGAACAGCTGGTAGGAGATGAATGAATCGGTATTGTCGTCAAATTGACTTTTACGTACGGTATTACTCCAAGTCAGTTTACCATTGGCATCAAAGAAGAATACCATGATGTTCTCAGAAAC
>JAULVY010000019.1:0-4427 GCA_032110825.1 Chitinophagaceae bacterium
CGAATCGCATGCATCGCAAACGATTACCGCTTTTTCTTCAAATGCATTTTCTACAGCCGCTTCTGGTCCACTGTATTCCGTTCCCCACATGGGATGCGAAGCAACATAGCGACCACGTTTTGGATGTTGTTGAACGGAAAAAATAAGAGCGCTTTTGGTTGAACCCATATCGATTACAATCTGAACATCCACTTGATCAAGAATACGGGGAAGCAATTCTACTATTGCGCTAACCGGAATAGCCAATACGATTACATCTGAGTTTCGAATGGCTTCATCTAAAGGCAGTATTTCATCCACCAAACCCAATTCAAGTGCTCTTTGGGCATGGGATGTATTAGCATCAACTCCAATAATTTTATCAGCCCAATTGTTGCGCTTGGCTTTAAGAGCGACCGAGCCGCCGATCAGGCCAATACCAACGATTGCAAATGTTTTTTGTGTGTTCATATCTTTTCCCATCATTTGAGTGAACACTTGATCCGTTCAATAGCCTGTTCAAAAACTTCTTTTTTACTACAGAGACTGATGCGCACGTATTGATTTCCATTGGACCCGAAAATTCCTCCCGGCGTAAGAAATACATACGCTTTTGAAAGAATGCTATCACTCAATTGAAATCCACTTTCATATGCAGCAGGCACTTTCGCCCAGATAAACATTCCCACTTGGTCTTTTTCATACGAGCAGTCCAATAAATCTAAGAGTTGCTCTGCCAGTTGCTTTCGCTCGTTGTAAATTTTATTGAGGGATGCATACCAGTGGCTATCAAGCGATAATGCTTTTGCGGCAGCCAATTGAACAGGTAAGAACATTCCTGAATCCATGTTGCTCTTAAACCGAATGATTTCATTGATTCGTTCTTTTGATCCAATCACCATACCCACTCTCCAACCCGCCATATTATGCGATTTACTCAAAGAATTAAGTTCAACAACAACCTCTTTATTGGGATCGAGCCTCAAAAGACTTTCTGGTTTCTCGTTTAAAATGAAACTGTAGGGATTATCGTGTATGATAATGATGTTGTTTTTCTTTGCAAATGCAATGAGTTTAACCAGCTCGTCATGCAGCGGCTTTTGCCCCGTTGGCATATGCGGATAATTCACAAAAAGCAGTTTCACTTTTCCTCCGGATTTCAACTGAAAATCATCCACCAATTGTTGCAATTGATCGATGCGAGGATGAAAATGAAAATCAGCCGTTAAATCAAAAGTCAATTCAATGCCTCCAGCCAACTTGACTGCTGCTGCATAGGTTGGATATCCGGGATTGGGCACCAGTGCTGCATCGCCTTTATCGAGGTAGGTCATGCAAATATGTACAATCCCCTCCTTGCTTCCAATAAGTGGAAGTATTTCAGTAGAGGGATCTACTGACACTTCATAGGAGCTAGCGTACCAATTGGCAATTGCATTCAACAAGATGGGTGATCCCTTGTATGCTTGGTAAGCATGCACATTGGGCTTTGAAGACTCTTCATTCAAAACTTGAATGACAGATGGATGAGGAGGAAGATCGGGACTGCCAATACCCAAATTGATCACTTGATGACCTGCTTCATTTAGCAAAGCAATCTCTCTCAATTTAGAAGAGAAATAATATTCACCTATTCCGTTCAAACGATTTGCGACTGAAATCATGATATCACTTGTTGTATTTTCCTTTTTTATATACACCCAATGTTTTTAGGTATTGGGTTTTCTTTTCTAATTTTTTCATCACCCGATTCAACTGCTCCAATTGATCAAATTCAAGATCAGCATGAAACCCGTATTTAAACTGGCTTCCTGCCAAGGGGAAAGATTGCAATTTACTGAGGTTGATGTCTTCATCGGAAATGAGTGCAAGAACCTGACTGAGTCTTCCTTTTGCATGATCGGTGTGAAAATTTATAGAAGCTTTGTTGGCTCCCTCTACTTCCACATGCTCTGTTTGTAAAATCAAAAAACGCGTATAGTTGTTTTTTACGTCGTGTATGTTGGGAGCGATGATGTTCAATTGAAACAACTCGGATGCCAGTTTCCCAGCAATGGCAGCGGTATGGCGATTTTTCCGTTGATGAACATGCTTTGCACTCAACGCAGTGTCTTCTGTTTCAATTAATTTCCAATTGTATTGATTGAGATATCCCAAGCATTGTTGCAAAGCCATGGGATGCGAGTGAACTTCTTTGATATCTTCTAACTCCACTCCAGGATTCACCATGAGGTGCTGGTCGATTTGGAGGTAGACTTCGCCAACTACAATTAGATTGGATTTTTGAAGTAAGTTGTAATTAGGAAGTATGCTTCCTGCGAGTGAATTTTCGATTGCCATTACACCACCACGTGTACTTTTTTTATTTGATGCATTTTTTATAACATCAGAGAAAGTGGCGCAAGGCAAAATTTCTACATTTTTTCCTAAGAAAGATCTGGCAGCAACCTGATGAAAGGATCCCTCATACCCCTGTATGGCAACCGGAAGCGGAAGAGTTTGGTCAAATTTGGTTTTCATCCCTTTGTTTTAAAAAAAAATCCCGGTGGTTAACCGGGATTCTTATGTTGTTGTGTTGTTTAATTTTTTTTCAACAAAAAGCTCCCGTACCACCGGTAAAGTAGTAGTAAAAATAAAAGAAGTAACGGGTTCCTTTTGATATCATAACGTAAATATAAGAATTCTTTGATTTTTATCCAAACAAATTAAAATCTTCTTCGAGGACCTCCACTATCGGCATCGTTCATTCTAATTTTTCTTCCCTTGAACTTCTTACCGTCAATTGCCTTTATCATTTGAGTAGCTGCGCTTGAATCGATTTCAACCCAGCTGTTCATTTCTTTCATGTCTATTTTTCCAAGAACATCTTTATTAAGATCACTCAGGTCTAAGATAAACTGCAGAAAGCTGGCTTTGTAAAATCCATCTTTGGTTCCGAGGTTGATAAAAAGACGCTTGTAGCCTCCGCCTCCAGAAGATCTCTGACTCGACCGTCCACCAGCAGGTTCTTTTCGTACAGCAGAACGCTCCCCTTTTCTGTCTTCACGAACATTGAGATCGACAGCATTTTCGTAGTACTGCAAAAACCGATCAAATTCCAAAGCCGCAACCCGAACAAGAATTTCTTCTTTCTCCATTTCAGCAAACTTTTCTTTGAGCAGGGGAATATAGGTTTCGTATTCACCGTGACTAACATCTGCAGAAAGCATTTTATCTATGAAATGAAAAAACTGCTTACGGCAAACATCTTTTCCGGATGGAATATCAAGACGATGAAACTTGTAGTTGATGAGTCTTTCGATTTGACGAAGTTTATAGATTTCGCGCTGACTGATTATCGAAATGCAAATCCCACTCTTGCCTGCTCTTCCGGTTCTTCCGCTACGGTGGGTATAAACTTCAGGGTCATCTGGCAACTCAAAATTGATAACATGTGTTATGCCCTGAACATCTATTCCACGAGCAGCTACATCGGTAGCAATCAAAAGCTGTATGCTTCTTTCTCTGAAGCGCCCCATTACTTTATCGCGTTGAACTTGGGTGAGATCACCATGCAAGGATTCTATATCATACCCCTCTCGAATTAAGGATTCCGTTATTTGTTGAGCATCCGCTTTGGTTCTGGTAAAAATAATTCCATAGATGCCCGGATTAAAATCGATAATACGCTTAACGGTCTGGTATCTGCTTACTCCTGCTGTTACATAATATTGATGGTCGATGTTCACATTCGCGGCATTGACCTTACCAATGGTAATTTCAGCCGGACTGGTCATGAATCTCTTGCTCACTTGTCGAACTTCATTTGGCATGGTAGCACTAAAAAGCCAAATGCTGTTTCTGTTGGGGGTATTGCCCAAAATGAACTCAATATCCTCTCTAAAACCCATATTCAACATTTCATCGGCTTCGTCCAACACGATGTAATTGATTTTTTCAAGATTGATAGCTTTTCGCTCAATCAAATCAATCAAACGACCGGGAGTGGCAACTACAATGTGAACACCATTCCTGAGATCGCGGATTTGGGTAGATATGGATGCTCCGCCATAAACTGCTACAGCTTTGATGGATTTCTTATGACTGGAAAAATTGAAAATATCTTTTGTGATCTGCATGCAGAGCTCACGAGTTGGGCAAACAACGAGAGCTTGAGGAGATTTAACTTGATTATCAACCAATTGCAGCAAAGGGAGACCAAATGCTGCTGTTTTTCCAGTTCCAGTTTGAGCTAAACCAACGAAATCCTTCGTTCCGCTCAACAAAATAGGAATTGCTTGTTCTTGTATGGGGGTGGGTTGTGTAAACCCAAGTGAATGAATGCCTTGTAGTAGTGACGCTTCAATTCCTAACTCTTCAAAATTCATAATTAATTTTTGCAAAGGTAAATCTATTCGGCCAGATCAAAATTCGGTGTAGATAAAATGCTGTAAATCAATTAAATAAAA
>JAULVY010000020.1:0-3029 GCA_032110825.1 Chitinophagaceae bacterium
CTTTTTTATATTCACATGCATGCGAATTTTTCTTGCATATAAACGTTGGTGGATCTTAGGTTCACTGATCTTGTTTTCACTTTGGTTTCGATCTGATGAAAACAGAGTAGAAACATACTATGCCAACGGAGCCTATCCCCTTATTTCCTCTTCTTTAGATTTCCTCTTTGGTTGGCTCCCATTCAGCATCGGTGATTTTTTATATACGCTAGCCATCGGTTGGCTGATTTATAACATCATTCGAAAGGGAAAGGACTGGCGAAACTTTAAATCTCATATTTCATCCTTGATCTTTGCGTTGGGATGTATTTGGTTGGTCTTTCATTTTTTATGGGGGTTTAATTACTATCGGAAATCCATACCAGAACAATTCGGTTTATCAGAATCCAAAATTGAAAAAAAGGAGTTGATTGATTTCTGCTCCTTTACCCTCAACCAAATTCTCCAATCAGATTCTTTGCTAACTGTTTTCAAATCAACTCAATCAGAGCAGCTAGCTAAAACATCTTTATATGGCATTATTGGAAATTACATGGGCTATGGAGGATACTACAATCCGTTTACAGGGGAGGCGCAAGTGAATAATTATCTCCCTGCATTCACCTTGCCCTATATCCATTACCACGAACGTGCCCACCAAAAAGGATATGCCAAAGAAAGCGAGGCCAATTTCATCGGCTACCTCGATGCTATGAAATCCCCAAACCCCAAAACCATCTATTCGGCGAACCTGGATTTGTTCACCGACGCCGTTCGGGCCCTGAGAAGGAAGGATTCAACCTTGGCTAAATCTTTCATGGAAAAGCTCCCCAAAAGGGCAAAAAACGACCTCAAAGAATACCGCCAATTTGTGATCAAATACTATGGCCCGATCGATCGGTTCATAACCTGGTTTTATAGCGGTTACCTCCAATACAACAACCAACCAGAAGGGATGGGAAGCTATGGAAAAGGCTTTGTTTACGTCCTCCGTTGGCTTCAAAAAACCAAGGCAATTCAGTCGGAAAAAGGCATGCCCGAATTGTGAATAACTCGTGGATTTTCAGAGATCATCAAACAGTATATTTGACGCTCGACTAAAAGGATAGAAAGTGAGACTAAAGAGTTTAGAAATCAAGGGGTTCAAGAGTTTTGCAGACAAAACTGTGGTGAATTTTGACGAAGGTATTACCGGCATCATTGGTCCCAATGGATGCGGTAAAAGCAATATCGTGGATTCGATCCGCTGGGTTATCGGTGAACATAAAATCAGCAACCTCCGCAGTGAAAATTTAGAGAGCTTGGTGTTCAATGGTTCCAAGACTAGAGGTCCGAGTGGACTAGCAGAGGTGAGCTTGACTTTTGAGAATACGAAAAATCTGTTGCCAACCGAATTCAATACGGTAACCGTCACGCGTAAATTTTACAAAAGCGGGGAGAGCGAATATCGTCTCAATGATGTTCAATGCCGTTTGAAAGACATACACAATTTGTTTTTGGATACAGGTGTGAGCACAGATAGCTACGCGATCATGGAATTGGCCATGGTGGACGACATCATCAAAGACAAAGACAATTCCCGTCGCAAGATGTTGGAACAAGCCGCCGGCATCAGCATCTACAAAACACGCAAGAAAGAAGCCAAATTGAAGTTGGATGCAACCGAGCAGGATCTAGCACGTATCGAAGATTTGCTTTTTGAAATCAATAACCAACTCAAGACTTTAGAGAGTCAGGCTCGTAAAGCAGAAAAGTATTACGAGATCAAAAAAGAATACAAGATCAAATCCATCGAGCTTGCAAAAGCAGCTTTGGAAGGATTCAATATTCAATACAAAGAATTAACGGAGCAGCAACAACAAGAAGGCGATCGAAAAATTGAGATCGATACCAAGATTCTTCACGAAGAATCTGAATTGGAAAAATTAAAACTCCAATTCATTGAAGAAGAAAAAGCATTGCAACAAATACAATCGGCTTTCAATGAATTGATCAATACCATCCGCAGCAAAGAAAACGACAAGAACCTTGCCCAGCAACGCTTGCAATACCTCCGCGAAAAAGAAACGGCTTTGAATGAGTTTCTTTCCAAAGCAGGTGGACAATCAGCTGGATTGGAAGAGAGCATTCAGTTTACAGAAGCGCAGATTGGTGAGGAAGAAATCAAGTTAACGGGACTTCAAGAAGCGTTAGACGCGCTGAAGTTGAATGTAGAAGATACGCGCAGAGCATTTGACGAAAAAAGGGGATTGGTGGATGAGCTCAGAAGAAAAAATCAAACTCTCCAACGCAGTCAATTTGAGGCAGAAAAAAATGTTGCGATTCGCGATACTTCAATGACGAACATCGAGAAATCGATTCAGCACATTCACGAAGAGCAGCAGCATCGTTCAAATCAACTGGGAGAACTGGAACAAAAGAAAGCCGAGAACCATCAAGCCTTAGAACAAGAAAAACAAGGCCTGCAGAATCTTCAGACCCAGCACGAAACCGTAAAGAATCAGATTCTAGAAACACAATCGAAGCTAGAGAATCTCCGTTCGCACTTGGCAGAAGAAAGCAGAAAGCTGGATTCAAAAAAGAATGAACATGCCTTGCTCAAGAGCTTGATTGATAAAATGGAGGGATATCCGGAGAGTGTGAAGTTCCTGCATAACAATCCATCCTGGAGTCATACATCACCGATTCTTTCTGATATCATCTATGTAAAAGAAGAATACCGTGCAGCTGTTGAAAATATTTTAGAGCCTTACCTCAACTATTATGTTGTTGCCGACCTCATTGAAGGTTTGCAAGCTGTTCATCTTTTGGATGAAAACAAGAAAGGGAAAGCCAATTTCTTTTTATTGGATCAGCTGAATAATGAATATGGGTCTAAAGATGTATCGGTGCATTCAATTCCTGGAACTATTGCGGCTACAAGTATTGTGGAGTACGATGGAAAATATTCCAACCTTGTAAAGTATTTGTTGGGTAATGTTCTCATAGCTGAAGATGAATCGGCTTTAGAGCACGCCAATGGTCACGTTATCCTCGAGCGTCACGGCAAA
>JAULVY010000021.1:0-12467 GCA_032110825.1 Chitinophagaceae bacterium
TCCTTCCTGTTTGAGTTGATCCATTTTATTTTCAATTGCTGCTTTGATTTCAGGATCAAGAGAAGGATGGTTGAAGCTTTCAGGGAAATATGCAATTTTAAACGCCCTCTTTTTTTGCAAAGAACTTGTGTAATCTGGCACAGCGTGGTTGGAACAGGTGCTGTCGAGTGTATCAGATCCCGACATAACGGTTAAGCATGTAGCTAAATCTGAAATGTTTTTTGAGAAAAGCCCAATTTGATCAAAGGAAGATGCATAAGCAATCAATCCATACCGAGAGATCCTGCCATAACTCGGTTTGAGTCCAATGATTCCGCAAAAATCTGCAGGTTGACGAACCGAGCCTCCAGTGTCTGAACCTAAGCTTATCATACAGAGCTCAGCCTGAACTGCAACTGCTGATCCTCCGGATGAGCCACCGGGAACTCGGGTTTCATCCAATGCATTGAGTACAGGACCGTGAACAGAATATTCGTTGGATGATCCCATGGCAAATTCGTCGCAGCTGAGGCTCCCAATGATAATGGCATCTTCATCTAGCAAACGTTGAACAGCAGTTGCAGTGTAGATGGAGTTGAAGCCACTTAGTATTTTGGAGGAGGCGCCAACATGATGATCCTTGAAGCATAAAACATCTTTTATGCCGATAACCGCACCAAACAATTTGCCGCAGGATTTAGGGTCCTTGATCTTTTGGTCCAAATCTTTTGCGCGAAGTAGTGCCTCCTCGGCATACACTTCAACAAAACAGTTGAGCCGCTTTTTTTTTTCGATTTCTTTTAGGTAATGCGATACAACATCTGTGCAGGTGAGTTCTCCGCACAAGACCTTATTTCGGAGATCCGATATAGAAAGATGGCTGTACAAGATGCAAGAATGGAGGAGGGGATCAGTTTTGCTGTGCCTTATCCTTTTCGTTCATTCCCTCTTCAATTTCTTTCTTCACGTTGGATTTAGCATCATTGAATTCACGGATGCCCTTTCCAAGTCCACGCATAAATTCAGGAATTTTGCGTCCACCAAAGAGGATCAATACAGCAATTATGATGAAAATCCACTCTGAACCGCCTGGCATAGCCAGCAAAAATGCACTTAGGGATAACATATTTTCTTTTTTTAGTCGATAACAAATTTAATAAAAAAATCCCGCACGGGGCGGGATTCGTAAAATATTGTTCGGTAGATTATCTAACTCTTTTTTCCTTGATCCTAGCGCTTTTACCGCTTCTGGTTCTCAAGAAATAAAGCTTAGCTCTGCGTACTTTACCGGTTTTGTTCAAAACAATAGTTTCAATATTGGGAGAAGCCAATGGGAAGGTTCTTTCAACACCCACTCCATCTGAAATTTTTCTTACGGTAAATGTAGCGGTACTACCTTGACCCTGACGCTTGATCACATCGCCCTTGAAGCTCTGGATTCTCTCTTTATTTCCTTCTATAATCTTATAGTTAACGGTGATGTTGTCACCCGCTTTGAACTTCGGAAAATTAGTTGCCGGAGTCAACTGTTCGTGTACAAATGCAATGGCTTGATTCATAACTCCTTAATTTGGGCAACAAAAGTAATTGTTTTTTGGCTTTTGTCAAAATTATTTCAACTATCGTGCTACGGTTACCGTTCTTTTTTCCCGAATGACTGTCACTTTAATTTGACCAGGATACGTCATTTCGGTTTGGATTTTCTGTGCCATTTCAAAGCTCAGTTTCTCGCTGTCGCTATCGCTCATCTTGTCAGCTTCCACAATCACACGAAGTTCTCTACCGGCTTGAATGGCGTATGCTTTTTCAACTCCTGTATAGGTAAGGGCTAAATTTTCAAGGTCTTTTATACGCTGAATATACTGTTGCATGATTTCCCTGCGGGCCCCTGGTCTTGCACCACTGATGGCGTCGCAAGCCTGGATAATCGGAGAGATTACGAATTGCATTTCAGTTTCATCGTGGTGTGCGGCAATTGCGTTTACTACCGCTGGGTTTTCACCATATTTCTCGGCTAATTTTCCTCCAAGCAAAGCATGGCTGAGTTCGGTTTCTTCGTCTGGGACTTTTCCGATATCATGAAGCAATCCGGCACGTTTGGCCAACTTGGGGTTCATTCCCAATTCAGCTGCCATGATACCACAGAGATTGGCTACTTCACGACTATGCATAAGAAGGTTTTGTCCGTATGACGACCTAAACCTCATTTTTCCAACAATACGAACCAGCTCTTTGTGTAAGCCATGAATACCCAATTCAATGATGGTTCGTTCTCCGATTTCCATCACCTGCTCTTCAAGTTGTTTCCTAGTCTTTTCAACCACTTCTTCGATTCGGGCAGGGTGAATACGGCCATCGCTAACCAAGCGTTGCAATGCCAATCGGGCAATTTCTCTTCTCAACGGATCGAAGGAAGAAAGTACAATAGCTTCCGGGGTATCATCAACTACCAAATCGACTCCAGTAGCGGCTTCAATGGCTCTGATGTTTCTACCTTCTCTACCAATAATTTGACCTTTGATTTCATCGCTTTCCAATTGGAAAACAGTAACCGTGTTTTCTATGGTTTGCTCAGCAGCCGTTCGCTGAATACTTTGAATGATGATCTTTCTGGCTTCCTTGTTTGCTTTCTGGCGTGCGTCTTCAATAATTTCCTGCTGAAGCGACAACGCCCTGGTCTGCGCTTCTTGTTTCAAGCTTTCTACCAATTGAGCCTTAGCTTCTTCTGCACTAAGTCCCGCTATCTTTTCTAATTTCCGGATGTGCTCCTCTTGGTGTTTCTCCAGTTCGGTTCTTTTTTGATTGATGATTTCGATTTGGCGATTCAGGTTTTCCTTGATCGAATCATTTTCCTTAGCCTGCTTATCTAAGTTTTCAACTTTTTGGTTGATTGTTTGCTCCTTTTGTTTGGCTCTGTTTTCCGCATCATTGATTTTGCGGTTTTTTTCAAGTACCTCCTTGTCGTGATCCGCTTTGAGCTGCACGAATTTTTCTTTGGCTTCTAAAAGCCTTTCTTTCTTGAGATTTTCTGCCGTGAACTGTGCTTCTGAGAGAATTTGATCGGCCTGCTTTTTGGCCTCTTCAACTTTGGCTTGTGTGTTTTTTGCAAAAATGACTTTACCCAGTATAAGTCCTACCACAAGGGCAGATATACCGGTTATTACCGTTATAATGAGTTGCGATTCCATGAATAATAAGTTTAATCTGTTTCATTTCTATCCCTCCGAAAATTCATTCATATGGGGCGTTGATGAGCGAAGTTAACCAAAATAGGGGATATTTCCTTGTTAAAATCAAGCTTGATCTTCTTGCAGAAGTCGGTCTATCAAAGATTCAATTCTCTCAAAATCAATACTTTCCGTTTCAATTTTGGGAGTACTTTCAGACGATTTTGCTTGTACAACTGTAGAGAGTAGAACCATTGCCAAATAGTCTTGCATATCTTTACCGGCATACTTAGTTTTGAACTGGGCAATTTGATCGTTTAGGGTTTTGGCCATTTTCCGAACGGCTTCCTCGTCTTTTTCTTCGATTTTGATGCGGTAGGTCCTATCACCTACCAAAAGATGTATGGGTATTAAATTTTGCATTTTCGTAATATATTTCTACATTTATTCACATTTTATTCACGACCCTATAAAAAATGCTCCCCTTACTCGGACAAACCAAAACTGTATGTCATGTTAGCAAAGTCAAAGGCGACATCTTTTATCGACAACCTCACCATTGAGGTGATGGAGGCGCGTAAAGCTCCTCTGCATGTGGTCTTGCGTAGTGAAGATGGTAAAATTTGCTGTAAAACAGAAAAAAAGATGATCAATCCTTGTGATTTAATTCGTTGGGAGGGATTGAATGATTTGCCTTATGGCGTATACACCTTAGAGTGTTCCCAGGGTGATGATATCATTGAATTGAAAATTGTAAAGCGGATTTAACCCTGATCTCCCAATAATGCAATGCACCTGTCGATTTCTTTAATGTAAGTGCTGATTTTCTTTTCCAATTTTGCCTTCGATGATTTGGATTCTTCCGATTCTCCGGCTTCTTGCATGCTCAATTTGATTTCCAATGCTTCAATCTTTTTCTTCAAATGCATGGCCGTTTCCATTTGAACTTCCAGCTCTTTTTTTAGTTTTTCGTTTTCTTTTTTAAAACCTTTGATTTTGCTGGAAACCAACAACAGCTTGTCTTCTATGCGTTTGCTATGGTCTTCGGAAACTGTCATTTATTTTCTTAGTTCTGCATTCAATTGTTTTTCAAATCCCTTGGCAATCTGCTGCATGATGCTGTCAATTTCCTGATCTTTCATGGTCTTTTCTTCGTCTTGAAAACTGAAACTCATGGCCATTGATTGCTTACCCTTACCCAACTTTTCACTTTTAAAAATATCAAAAAGTCTGTATTCCTTCAACTGAGGGATTGACATTGAAGTTAAGAGTTTTTCAATTTCAGCATACCGAGTGCTGTCTTCGAGAATAAACGACAAGTCGCGCTCAACCACAGGGTATTTCGCAATTTCGCGGTACCTCAGTTTTACAGCTTCAGCAAGCTGAAGCCAGGTGTTCCAGCGGATGTCTAAAAACCATACCGGTACTTTGATGTCAAATTGTTTCAAAACAGATTCTGATGGTTTCCCTATTTCACCCACTACTTGACCTTGAGCATATACTTCCAACACATAGCTGTACTTGCTGTTTTCTATAGCTTGCAATTGAAAAGCACCCATTCCGGAATGATCAGCCAGGAGTTGCAAAATTCCTTTGAGGTAAAATAAATTGGAATCATTTTGTGGTTTATTCCAAGAAATCGGGTGGTCTTTTCCAGTTGTAAACAAGGTAAGACGGTCTTCTTCTAGATAGCGGTCCTTTGGTTTTTTGTAGATCTTTCCAAACTCAAAAAGCTTGAGGTCGCTGTTTCGGTGGTTGAGATTTCTCGCTACGGTTTGCAAACCAGTTTCCAGCATAGAAAAGCGCAAGGTATCCAATTCAGCACTGAGGTTATTTAAAAGCCGCACGGTTTCAATACGTTCATTTTCGTTGTAGTACTGGCTATGTGTAATGGAATTATTCAACATTTCATTAAAGCCTGCACCTACAAGTGTTTGTGAGAGCTTCTCTCTCATGTTTGCATCTTTGCTTCCGGAAGATACTGAAGGCGTGATCTGGATCGAAGTGGGTATTTGGATATTATCGAAGCCGTCGATGCGCATAATCTCTTCAACCAAATCTGCGGCTATGCTCACGTCGGTTTTATGTGTAGGAACCTCAACCGTTATTCCGGAATCTGTTTCTTTCGTTAGTGTAAAACCAAGACTAGATAAAATCTTTGATATTGTTTTTCGTTCATAACTTTTTCCACTGAGCTTTTGCACGTATTCAAACGGCAATTCAATTTGAATCTTTTCTTTTATTCCTGGATAATGATCTACAGCCTCTGTATTTAAATTTCCATTGGAAACATCTGCTATCAGTTGTGCAGCTTTTTGTAAAACTTCAAATGTTGCTCCGATGTCTACACTTTTTTCAAAGTGCATGGCTGCTTCTGTTCTAAGCAAATGTTTATAAGAACTTTTTCGAATGCAAATGGGATTGAACCATGCACTTTCTAAAAAGATCGACTTCGTTGTTTCGGTTACTCCGCTTTCTATACCTCCAAATATTCCGCCCATGCACAGCGGATTGCTGTCTCCATCGCAGATCATAAGATCTCCTTCTTCCAGCTTTCTTTCTTTTTCATCGAGTCCAGAAAAAGGAGTACCCTTGGCAAGGTTTTTGACACGTATTTGATTGCCTTTGATTTTATCTGCATCAAATGCATGCAACGGCTGTCCTAAATCGTGCAGGATGTAGTTGGTTGCATCAACAATATTATTGATGGGTCTTTGTCCAATTGCTTTTAATCTTTTTTGCATCCAATTGGGTGATGGTCCCACAGTAACATTTTCAATCCAAACACCACAATACCTGGGGCAATCGGTTTGATTTTCGATGATAACTTCTATGGGACAAGCATTTCCAATTTTTGGGAGAATGGCTTTTCTTTTTATAGTGGGGGCTATTTCTTTTTCTTCGTGATGATTGATCCATGCACAGATATCGCGCGCTACTCCATAATGACTCATGGCATCGCTTCGATTGGGTGTAAGTCCAATTGAAATGACATGATCTTCGTAAGGTTCAAATAAATCTGCAGCTGCTTTACCCACCTCTGTATTTTCAGGTAAAATCTTGATTCCATTGTGATCAGTTCCTAATCCAATTTCGTCTTCGGCGCAGATCATACCCTGACTTTCCACGCTGCGAATTTTTGCTGCTTTCATGGTGAGGGAATCGCCGGCAGTTGGATAGATTGTAACACCAACTTGAGCAACGATAACTTTTTGACCCACTGCTACATTAGGTGCCCCACACACGATTTGCAGGGGATCACCCTGCCCAACATTTACGGTTGTTACCGAAAGCCGATCTGCATTGGGATGTTTTTCAACAGTTAAAACTTCACCAACAACTAAACCGGATAATCCGCCTTTTATTTCTTGGTAGTGCTCATACGACTCTACCTCTAATCCTATTGAGTTGAGAATCAAGGATAGCTTATCATGAGGGATAGGCTCTGAGAAATACTCCATCAGCCATTTGTAGGAAATTGTCATGGGTGCAAAGATAAGGGACGAGGGGAAAGGAAAAGGGACGGGGGACGAGGGGGGAAAGGGAATAGGGTAAAGGGAATAGGGAATAGAGAACAGCCTAACTCAAAACCCAAAACTCGAAACAAATTTCCCCTCCTCTAAGGAGGGGTGCCGCCCGGAGGGCGGCGGGGTGGTGATTTAACCCAAAACCCAAAACAAAAATTTCAGGCTCCCCTCCTCTAAGGAGGGGTGCCGCCCGGAGGGCGGCGGGGTGGTGATTTAACCCACAATCCACTTGTTAATTCCTGCCCCATTCATGTGCATAACTCCCAAATTATGTGATTATAAATGTTGATTCCCTGTTATTATTAATGTTTTTTTAAAATTGATATCGCTTCATGCTTACATCCTATATTCGCCAAGAGAGACTAAAAAACAGGATCGTGAATATGGAATCAACCAATTTAAATAGGGATAGAAGAAACAGAAGAAAAACAACTGCAGAGTTCAATACTCTTGCATACGGCAAGATTCCGCCTCAATCACGCGAGCTGGAAGAGGCAGTACTGGGCGCCGTGATGCTTGAAAGAGCTGCATTTGATGTTGTGATCAACATCCTCAAGTCGGAATGTTTTTACGTTGAAGCACACCAAACTATTTTCAGAGCCATCATTCGATTGAATGCAGACAACAAGCCTATTGATTTACTTACTGTGGTAGAAGAATTGAAGGCCATGGAAATGTTGGATCAGGTGGGGGGACCTTATTATATTTCTAAGCTCACCAATGCTGTTGTGTCAGCTGCCAATATCGAAGCTCACGCGCGCATTGTTCAAGAGAAATTCATTCAACGTGAGTTGATTCGAATCAGCAGCGAGATCATCACCGATGCATACGATGATTCTACGGATGTATTTGATTTGTTGGATAGTGCTGAGCAAAAATTATTTGAAATCGCCAACGACCAGCTTAAAAAAGAATTTGATACCCTTGGTAAAAGTGTAATGGATACCCTTAACCGCATCGAAGAGATGAGGGCGAAAAACGAAGACATCACAGGTGTTCCTTCCGGGTTTCCAACACTCGATAAAACAACATACGGCTGGCAAAAGTCTGATTTAATCATTTTGGCTGCCCGTCCCTCTGTTGGTAAAACTGCATTTGCACTCAACCTAGCGAGAAATGCAGCCATGCATCCTACCAAGCCTACAGCTGTTGCTGTATTCAGTCTTGAGATGAGTACCAGTCAATTGGTTCAACGTATCCTTTCTGCTGAAAGTGAAATTTGGTTGGAAAAAATTTCCCGAGGGCGAATGGAAGACCACGAGATGCAGCAATTGTACAAGAAGGGAATTGAGCCTTTATCAAATTCTAAAATATTCATCGACGATAGTGCGGCACTAAACATCTTTGAATTGAGGGCTAAGTGTAGACGATTGAAAAGTTTGCATAATGTTGGATTGATCATCATCGACTATCTCCAATTGATGAGTGGAACAAGCGAGAATCGAAATTCAAATCGCGAACAGGAGATCAGTACCATTTCCAGAAATCTTAAGCAGCTGGCAAAGGAGCTTCAAGTACCGATTATTGCCTTGAGTCAGTTGAGTCGTGAAGTTGAAAAACGCAGAGAGAGCAACAAGATCCCACAACTTTCTGATTTGCGTGAATCGGGTGCTATTGAACAAGATGCGGATATGGTTATGTTCTTGTATCGTCCGGATTATTACGACATCACCACCAATGATTTGGGTGAAGATACCAAGGGCGATGTGTATGTGAAGATTGCGAAACACCGAAATGGCTCACTTGAAAACATCAAGCTTAAAGCTAAATTGTATATCCAAAAATTTGAAGAGCAAGAGAGTATTGATCCGTTTGGAAAAGGATTGCCTCAGGGTGGAAGCTGGAAACCTGTTTCCGATATCGATGGAGCCAAGCTGTTCATTCAAAAAGGAAGCCGCATGAACGACGGCAGTTCCGGTGAAGTAGAGGATGATACACCATTTTAAGCAGGATCAATTGGATGCATGAGTTTACCTGCTCTTTTCTATTGTGCTTCTGTTGCGGATCAAAAAGGAAAAATTTCTTTGGACAAGGAAACCCACCGCCATGTGTTTACGGTATTGCGAAAAGGGGTGGGGGATATCATTCGACTGACCGATGGCAAAGGGTACTATGTTGATGCTATTATACAATCGGTAGACAAGAAGAGCTTGGTTGTTGAATTGACTTCCATTCAATTTGAGGAAAAGCCTTCCAAGCAATTGATGTTAGCCATATCTCTATTAAAAAATACTGCACGCTTTGAATGGGTTTTAGAGAAAGCAACCGAAATAGGGGCTACAGCTATCATTCCGCTGATTTGTGAGAGAACCTCACGTGAAGTTTTTAAAGCCGACCGCTTTCAGCAAATCGTTACAAGCGCCTGTTTGCAATCGTATCGTTATCATTTCCCAGTTTTGCATGCTCCACAGAAATTCGAAGAGCTCTTGAATATCCCCCTCCCTGAATTGAAATTTATTGCACATTGCATGGATGGCGAAAAACAAAAAATTAGTCCCGCTCAAACTGACTCTATTTTATTGATAGGTCCCGAAGGTGACTTCAGCGAAAACGAAGTAGAGGTAGCATTATCAAAAAAGATGATTCCTGTAACACTAGGTGATAGCCGGTTGCGAACGGAAACAGCTGGACTGGTCGGCTTAACGTTACTCCGCGGTTAATCGCTTTTGATGCTGGGCTCGTGTAAGGACACGGGTGCAGATTTTCCTTTTTTCCGAATACGCATGTTCAGCAGCTCAACACCAAAGGAGAATGCCATGGCGAAGTATATATATCCTTTATCGATGTGACTTCCATGCATGGGTTGAAGTCCCTCAAAAAACAAACTGAATCCCACCATCAACAAAAACGAAAGCGCAAGCATTTTGAGTGTAGGATGCTTATGGATGAAAGATGAAATTTTTTCAGCAAAAAAGAACATGATGATCATGGCAATGATAACTGCAATGATCATCACCTCAACGTGACGGGCCATACCCACTGCCGTGATGATACTATCGAAGGAGAAAATCATATCTACCAGTATAATTTGAGATACGATGCTGAAAAAAGACGAGGTTGATTTATTTCCAGTTTGATTAAATTCTTCATCGCCCTCCAATTTGGTGTGAATTTCTTTAACGGTTTTATACAGAAGAAATAACCCACCACAAAACATAATGATGTTTCTCAAATTAAAGGGAATATGTTCGCCATTGAAGTCAATTCCAAACAATTCTTTGTTTCCATTGGCAACCAGCCATCCCAATGCCAATAACAGTAAGATTCTAACTGTGATGCCCAATACCATCCAGATTCTTCTAGCAGATTTTTTTTCGGAATCCTGGAGGCGTCCCATCAGGATGGAAACAAAAATCACGTTGTCTATACCCAATACAATTTCTAAAAGGGCTAGGGTGATTAAGCTGATTAGTGAGTCGACCGTCAGTAATTCCATCATGGTTATCGTATTAAGTCTTTGGAGATTTTTTTAACAATAAAGGGTCCTTCGTAAATAAATCCTGTCCACACTTGAATCAAGCTAGCTCCCAGTTTGAATTTATCATTTGCATCTTCAGGTGAGAAAATTCCTCCGGATGCAATTACAGGTATTTTGTTTTCTGTGAGCTCTATGATTTGTTTGAGAATGGAATCGGATGGCGCTTTGAGTGGTTTTCCGCTTAATCCACCTGCCCCTATATTTTCTGCTTGGTTTTTGGATGATATTGAAAGGAGCTCACGAGATATGGTGGTGTTGCTGGAGACGATACCATCGAGTTTAATTTCTTTAGCCATTGAGGCAATATCTTTCAATTGATCTGCAGTGAGGTCAGGCGCAATTTTCAGGAGAATGGGTTTTGGATTGATTCGTTTGGAATTATTTTCTTGAAGGGTGGTTAAGATTTTGGTTAGAGCGTCTTTGTCTTGTAGTTCGCGGAGACCAGGTGTATTTGGGGAACTTACATTGACTACAAAATAATCAACAACCTCAAACAATTCATTGAAGCATGTTTCATAATCTTTCCATGCATCTTCATTGGGCGTATTTTTATTTTTTCCAATATTCCCTCCAATGATCAGCTTTTCCCTATTCCCTGTTCCCTTCCTACCGGCAGGCAGGCCTTGCCCCTTCCACTCCTCCAATCTCTCCCTAATCGCCTTCGCTCCATCGTTGTTAAAACCCATTCGATTGATGAGAGCTTGATCTGCAGGTAGTCGGAATAATCTGGGTTTATTATTGCCTTGTTGGGGTAGAGGGGTTACGGTTCCGATTTCGACAAAGCCAAAGCCTAGGATGTCTAATTCCTTGAGGTAGCATGCGTTTTTATCAAATCCAGCTCCTAAACCAATGGGGTTCTTGAAATGAAGTCCGTATACATTTTTTTCTAATCCCTTTTCTTGAGGTTGAAAGATCCAGCGCAAAATAGAGGACATACCCGGTATTGAGCAGATGGCTTTCAGCGCGTTCATGGAAACATAATGCGCTTTTTCGGCATCAAGGAGGAACAGAATTTTTCTGATCAGTGGATACATGGCAAGCGAAGGTAAATCAGTTCCCGGGATTCGATAAAACTCAGTTGTGCACTAATTTATTCAACAAATAAGTGGGTTAGATAGTTAATTTAAAAAAAAGTGTTTGAATCTATTTTAGAACAAAATTCTAAAAAATAGAAAAAAGTTCTACATTTGTAAAAATGTGAGAATGGTCATTGTGTCGAAAGCAATCCTCAGGGAATTTACCGAAATGCATCCCCAAGCAAAATCAGCTGTTTTCAATTGGTATGAACTTGTTAAAAATGCTAGTTGGAAGGATTTTTCAGAAATGAAGGGATCTTTTAATTCGGTCGATTCCGTTGGAAATGATCGTTATGTTTTCAATCTAAAAGGCAATCATTACCGTTTGATCACGTTGATCATTTTTAGGGTTCGAACTGTTTTTATTCTTTTTATTGGATCTCACGAAGGATATGATAAAATAAAAGCGAAAAATGTAACATATAAAAAGCCTTAAACAATGAAATACAAGATCAACTCAATAAAGGAATACCACCAAACCATGGTTGAAGTGTATGAGCTCATGAACAAAGGGGAGAAAAAACTTTCAAAGGAAGACATGAATAAGCTTTCTGTTATGTCAGAGGCAGCTGAAAAATACGAAGATGAGGTATTGAAATTAAAGCCAATCAAAGCGCCTCAATCCATTCCTGAAATGGTAGAATTGAAAATGTTTGAAAAAAAAATTACTCAGTCGAAGCTTTCCGAGAACCTTGGAATTTCAAAGTCGAAAGTTTCTGAAATTTTATCGGGGAAGCGAAAGCTAGATACTGCGTTTCTTAAAGGGATACATAAAACTCTAGATATAGACGCTGATTTTTTGCTAAAGCATCTTTAATACCGTGAACTGAAATGTCTAAATGCTTTAATGCCTACATTTGGATTATAAAATTGATACCATGCAGGAAGCCTATATCGTTGCCGGTTATCGTACTGCGGTTGCCAAAGCCAAGCGCGGTGGATTTCGATTTACACGCCCGGATGATCTAGCTATACGGGTGATCCAAGATCTGGTTAAATCCATACCCCAATTAGACCCTGCACGTATTGAGGATGTAATTGTGGGCAACGCGGTTCCTGAAGCTGAACAAGGGCTACAGGTTGGTCGCATCATTGCTGCTCGTGCATTGGGTCATCAAACGCCGGGTATTACCATAAATAGATATTGTGCATCTGGATTAGAAACCATTGCCATGGCTACAGCTAAAATCAGATCCGGTATGGCTGATTGCATCATTGCTGGTGGTGTTGAAAGCATGTC
>JAULVY010000022.1:0-2475 GCA_032110825.1 Chitinophagaceae bacterium
CACCACCACACGCACCATATCTCCGTATTTCTCCCCAAACAATGCCATTGCGCCCATTGCAGTTGCTTCATCCTTCTTCATAGATTTAATGACAACAGGATGATTCTCTCTGATTTTTTGATTCACTAATTGCGCTGCATTTTGAAGTTCTTCGTGCGTCATTTTAGCAAAATGAGAAAAATCAAAACGCAATTGAACCGCATTCACCAAAGAACCTTTCTGTGTTACGTGAACGCCCAATACTTTTCTTAATGCGGCATGTAATAAATGTGTTACCGAATGATGAATTGTAATGGCTTTTCTTTGTATTTCATTGACCGATGCATAAACTTCCGCATGTGGGTTTTTGGGTAATTGATCTGCAAACAAAATGATTAGATCATTTTCTTTACGCGTGTCAATAACGTTAAGTTGCTGATCTCCGAAAGAGAGCAAACCACTATCACCTACCTGACCACCACTTTCTGCATAGAAAGGAGACTGATCCAATACCAGTTGATAATTGGTTTTCCCCTTCATGTTGACCGTACGGTATTTCAACAGTTTTGTTTTCACTTCAAGGGTATCATACCCTATAAATGTTCCGCTACCAGCATGCACTTCAATCCAGTCGCCCGCATCGATGACGGTTGCAGCACGACTTCTGTTTTTTTGTTGCTGCATCTCATGATCAAAACCGGGACCATCTACCTGAAGATTATTTTCAGCGGCAATAAGACTGGTAAGATCAAGAGGGAAACCATATGTGTCATATAATTCAAATGCTTCTTTACCGGAAATACTTCCCGATGCAGCAGATTCATTTAAAATGTCTGCAATACGCTTGAGCCCTTTTTCCAGGGTACGTAAAAATGCTTCTTCTTCTTCACGAACTACTTTAATCACAAACTGCTCCTGCTGTTTTAATTCGGGAAAAACATTTTCAAATTGAGTAGCAATTACAGGGATGAGTGCACAAAGTAAAGGAGATTTACAGTCTAGATAAGAATAGTAATAACGAACGGCCCTGCGCAAAATGCGTCTGACAACATAACCGGCACCAGTATTAGAAGGTAATTGTCCGTCTGCAATCGTAAAACCAATTGCCCGAATATGATCTGCAATCACACGAAAAGCGACGCTTTGCTTATCATCTTCGGCAGTGTATTTTTTTCCTGTTAACAGTTCTGTTTGAAGAATCGTACCGCTGAAAATATCGGTATCATAATTGCTTTTTTTGTTTTGCAATACGCGTACAAGTCGCTCAAAACCCATACCGGTATCTACATGTCTTGCTTTCAGCAATTCAAGGCTGCCGTCTTTTTTTCGGTTGTATTGTATGAATACATTATTCCATATTTCAATTACCTGAGGATGATCTTTATTCACCAAATCTCTTCCCGGTATTTTTTTTCTTTCTTCATCCGATCTGCAATCAACATGAATTTCAGAGCAGGGGCCACAGGGGCCCGTATCGCCCATTTCCCAGAAATTATCTTTTTTATTTCCGTAAACAATCTGATTTTCAGGCACCAATTTTTCCCACGCTGCTAATGCAATTTTTGATGCGGGTAGATTTTCTTTGGGGTCGCCTTCGAAAACGGTAACGTATAACCGGCTTTTATCAAGTTTATATACTTCAGTTAATAATTCCCAGCTCCATGCGATAGCTTCATCTTTAAAATAGCCGGCAGCTTCGTTATCGGGATCTCCGAAGCTCCAGTTACCCAGCATTTCAAACATGGTATGATGATAAGTATCTACACCCACTTCTTCGAGATCGTTATGTTTACCGCTTACGCGCAAACATTTTTGGGTATCCGCCACCCGATGATACGGTGGTTTTTTATTTCCAAGGAAATAGTCTTTAAACTGATTCATACCTGCATTGGTAAACAGCAGGGTGGGGTCATTTTTTACAACAATGGGCGCCGATGGAACAATCGTGTGTTGTTTGGATGCAAAAAAGTCTAAAAATTGTTGTCGTATTTGTGCAGCCGTCATCATAATGAACAATGGTTTATCTTGCAAATGCAGGCCTACGATGTATATTTGTTGACCTGTTTTGGGAAGCCGCTAAGTTACGGTAAAGGATGTCAAAAGTTTGATATAAAGGGAATGAAGAAAATCAAATATTTCTATAATACACATACGCTTCGGTTTGAGCGACTGATTACGCCACTGCGGGTGAAGCTCTTGAGGGTATTTAGTCTTTTTGCCGCAGTGGCGGTGGCGGCCTTCTTTACCACCCAGCTTATCTACCGATACTTCCCAAGTGCCAATGAAAAAAAACTGATGAATGCAAATACCCGACTGGAAGAAGAATTGAAAATAGCAACGCAAGAGCTCGAAAATCTGAGTGTAACCCTAAACGAAATAGAGCAGCGCGATAATGAAGTATATCGCGCCATCTTTGAAGCCAGCCCCATTCCCGACAGTGCACGAGCGAAAGCCATGGAAAAAGAAAAACAAGAAAAATTTAACGCTTCTCTCAAT
>JAULVY010000022.1:2485-3429 GCA_032110825.1 Chitinophagaceae bacterium
AAAAAACAGAATGGATATGCAGGCCTCATCCTTTGCCGAAATAACGGAAATGGTGAAAAACAAAGAAGTACTGCTTGCCTCTACCCCTGCCATTCAACCGGTAAGCAATAAAAATTTAAATCGACTGTCCTCCGGCTTTGGATACCGAATTGATCCGGTGTACAAAACACCAAAAATGCATGCAGGACTTGATTTTGCAGCACCACAAGGAACCCCCGTATATGCAACGGGCAACGGCTCCATCAAACTTGCCGGAAATACCGGTAATGGGTATGGCAATCATGTCATCATAAAACATGGCTTCAATTATGAAACCTTATACGGGCACCTATATCGTATTAAGGTGCGTTCGGGTGCCAAAATAAAAAGAGGAGAGGTCATTGGATGGGTTGGTAATTCCGGTAAAAGCACCGGACCACACTTACATTATGAAGTGCATAAAAACGGAAGGCCCCTGGACCCTATCTACTTCTTCTACAATGACCTGTCTCCGGAACAATTTGACCGCATGCTGAAAATGGCGGCCGCAAGCAATCAGAGTTTGGATTGATTTGTAAAGTCAAAGGTCAAAAGGCAAAAGCAAAAACCTATATTTGTTTATTCGTTTATGTATTGAGTCGTTGAGGGTTTATAAATTGATAAAAACAAATAAAATCATATTCATGACCACCAACTTTTTGGTTTTAAGTTTTGACTTATAATATTCGTTAGATTTGTTTACTAAAATAGTTACTCTTTCATGCAAATCGCATTCGACTTTTCGGCTCCTCCCAACGACAAACCTTCGAAAAAGGCGGAGCAAAAAGTACCCTCCAAAAGAGGTCGTAAAAGCCTGAAAGCCCTTACTGAAGAAGCCAACTCCATTGAATTACCCTCCGATGAAGAGCTCAGCAAGAAACTCTATCATAGCATCAGTGAAGTGAGCCAGATGTTTGGCATGAATC
>JAULVY010000023.1:0-21524 GCA_032110825.1 Chitinophagaceae bacterium
CATGTCTGTAAAAAACATTGAAATTAAAAACGAGAACCTAGTTGACGAAACTGTTGGAGAGCATATTGGATATGATTTAGGCGTGAAAATGGTTAAGGATTATTACGATAAATATGGTGGGGGAAATCCCAATTTCGTAGGTAAAAACATCTTAGTTAAAATACTAAGTCAGCCTGATTGTGTTGGAATCAATATTTATAATGCATTGAATGAAAATGGTGAAAAGACCTACGTCATTGTAGGAATAAATAAGGAAAATAATCCAATTTTAGAGGTTGTTTCTGTGAATGAAAAAGGTAAACTAAATAATTCAGAAGGAATTGTAGCAGATAGAAATAAGGTTGTCCAAGGATGGTTTGAGCTCTAAAAACTTCCATTTAATAAACAGTTTGACTATATTTGTTAAGAAAATTAACAGATATAGTTTCGTACCTAATATATTTTTCAATTCTAACTGCAATAATTGCAGCTACAACTACTATTTTAAAGAAAGAAAAGAGTAGTTATTTACGTATACTTTCTATCTATCTGATTTACTGCATTTTATCAGATCTTATTTTTAGTAAATTATCGATTAAGTATTTTAATACAGAAATATACGCTTATAGAGCATTTACAATAGTTGAGTACTTCTCCTTGTCATTTATTCTTAGAAAATTTTTACTCAAAAAGGCCTACATAAAGGCGACCGTTATCTTTGATTACCTATTCTTAGTCATTTTATTAATTGACTTCTATACAAATTCATTCCAAAATTTTGACTCTATGCCAACAGGAATAGAGTCTGTTTTGATTTTGATTATCTCTATTTTAGTTTTGTTAGAAAAAATAAATAACACAGAGCTAAATTTTGACATATCAACTTCCTTGCCAATTGGATTGATTCTCTATTTTTCTGGAACTTTCTTTTTATTTATTTTAAGTCAAAGAAATTTTTCTGATAATAATTTCTCTGAAACTTACGCATACCTAGTTGCTATTTTTAATATACTAAAGAATTCTTTAATTTTTATAGGTTTAATATCTCCTAATCAAATTTATTTTCAAAGAAGTATTTTACGTAAATAATGCCCCTACTTCAAACCATAGAAAGCTCCTCTGACTTTAGTTCAGTCCTCTTGTTAGGGACATTGGGAATGCTTGTATTGGCTATTGGGTTAATCGCATTTATCGTCTTCCATCAGAGAAGAGTTATCAAATACCAGCAGCAGCTGCAGCGAATGGAGGAAGAACAACAGCAAATTCTCCTCAATGCAAGTATCCGTTGGCAAGAAGAGGAACGTCAACGAATTGCGGCAGATCTTCACGACGATGCGGGCCCTTTGTTGGCCACGGCTCGTCTCTACTTGAATGACAATCTTGTAAACCAAGATATTTCGACTCAGCTTCAAAGCATTTACAATGCCAAACAGATTATTGATGATACCATTCAGTTGATCAGAAATATCTCACATAGCCTAATGCCGCCTACACTCAAAAACTTTGGGTTGGAATCCGCTGTGAACGACTTATTCCAGAAAATCAGCGGATCTGGAGCCATGAATGCCAGCAGTAAATTCCATGATTACAGAGAACGACTCCTTCCTCAAATTGAGTTGTTGATATTTAGAGTTGCTCAAGAATTGGTTAATAATATATTGAAACATAGCAATGCCAGCTTCATCCATCTTACCCAAAACATCAGCAACGGTAGCTTTTTTGTAAGACTTCATCACGATGGAAAGGGAATTACCCAAGCGGATTTTGAGAAAATGAACAAAAGTTCGGTTGGACTGGGTCTTAAAAACATCCACAGTAGAATGAAAGTATTGAACGGAACCATCTATTTTGAGAGAGATTCTTCACAAACTTTTTATAAGGTTACTCTAGAAATGCCTCTTCAGAAAGAACTGAATAATTGATCCTTATCTTTGCAGGGTGAATATCATAAAGATTGGTATTGCCGATGACCATAAAATCTTCCGTAAAGGAGTGATTTTATCTTTGCGCCAATACACCAATTTGTCTTTTGTGTTTGAAGCTGAAAATGGAGAAGAACTCCTTTCAATGCTTGATAACGATCAACCAGATGTGGTATTGTTGGACCTTAGAATGCCAACCAAAGATGGCATTGAAACAACCAAAGAGGTAAGTAAAAAATTTCCAGAAGTCAAAATTTTAATTTTAACCATGTTTGAAGACGAACGCTTCGTCTCGCATCTGATGGAAAACGGCGCAAATGGCTATTTGTTAAAGAATTCAGAGCCGGCTGAAATTAAAAAAGCTATCATGGAAGTTATGGCAAGAGGCTATTACCTGAATAATTTTGTGAATCGGGTACTGCTTAAAAAATCAGCAACTCGATCTAAAGCTATACCCTCCTTAAATTCAGAAAACATATTGTCTGACAGAGAGAAAGAAGTTGTTCAGCTTCTTTGCATGGAATTAACGGCCTCTGAAATTGCCCAAAAAATGAACCTATCTCCTCGAACTGTTGAGTCGATTAAAGACAGGTTAATGGAGCGATTTGGACTTAAAAATACAGCAGGCCTCGTTTTCTATGCAGTTAAAAATAACCTCATCGATTTATAATCCTAGTGTTTTAGCCAATTTTAATACCACATAGATAGTCGGCCATAATTAGTCTTAAATTTGCATCTGTATGAGTCGACACGGCAAAGTATTGGTAGCCATGAGTGGTGGCATAGACAGCACAGTTGTTGCCCTTATGTTGCACCAGGAAGGTTATGAGGTGGTAGGAATCACCATGAAAACATGGGATTATGCCGGTTCAGGTGGAAGCAAAAAAGAAACAGGCTGTTGCAACATCGACTCATTCAATGATGCCCGGGCTGCTGCTGTGCACCATGGTTTCCCCCATTACATACTTGATATTCGCGATGAATTTGGCGGCTTTGTCATTGATAATTTCATTGAAGAATACATGGCAGGTAGAACCCCAAACCCCTGCGTAATGTGCAATACCCATATCAAATGGAGAGCACTCTTGAAACGTGCAAATGCATTGGGATGTGATTTCATCGCTACTGGTCATTATGCCAATGTTAGAGAGGAAAACAAACGCTTTGTTATCAGCAAAGGTATCGATGAGACAAAGGACCAAAGCTATGTTTTATGGGGACTGCAACAAGACCTGTTGGAAAGGACCCTTCTTCCGTTAGGAGATTTCAAAAAAACAACTATCAGGCAAATGGCTGCAGATTTCGGATATCCCGAATTGGCTAAAAAAAGCGAGAGCTATGAAATTTGTTTTGTACCCGATAACGATTACCGAGGATTTCTAAAAAGAAATGTATCCAACCTCGAAGACCAGGTTGCAGGTGGAAGCTTCGTTGATAAACATGGGAAATTATTAGGGAAACACAAAGGATATCCGTTCTATACCATTGGGCAACGAAAGGGTCTGGATATCGCATTAGGCAAACCTGTATTTGTTACGGCCATTGATCCTGAAAAGAACATCGTAGTGCTAGGTGATGAAGAGGATTTACTCAAAAAGCAAATGAAAGTCAGCAAGCTTAATTTCATCAAGTACAATGCCATTTCCGATGGAATGGACGCAATTGTTAAAATAAGGTATAAAGATGCTGGAAGCGAAGCAACCTTACACAACAATGAAGGTGGAATCAACGTTCAGTTTTACGAAGATGCCAAAGGAATAGCTCCCGGCCAATCCGCAGTATTTTATGAGGGAAATGACGTTATAGGGGGCGGCATCATCCAAAGGGAATTAACATGAAATGGATCAAGTGGATATTTCCAATATGCGTAGTCCTTTTTTATTCATGTAAAAAAGAATCTCAAGAATTACGCACGGAAAGAATTGCAGAGTACTACCCTCTTCAAGTTGGTAAATACACAGTATATAAGTTGGATTCTACGGTTTACACCAACCTTGGTACAAAAAAAGAGATCCGATCCTATATTATTCAAGATCGAATAGATTCTCTCATTACAGACAACCTGGGAAGGCCTTCGTATAAAATCAGAAGATCCATACGCAGCAATGCAGATACAACCCGATGGTTAGATTTAACGTCTTTCTTGATTACGTTTGATAGCACAAAACAACGACTGGAGTTGATACAAGACAACCAGAGGTACATTCGTCTTTTAGAACCCATAAAAAATGGATTTAGCTGGAATGCGCATACGTTCATCAATACATTGGGACTACCAGAAATACAATACCTGCAAGATTGGAATTACGTATACGAACAAGTAAAAAAATCAGTAACGATTAATAACATTGTCTTTAAAGAAACATTTACAGTTAATCAACGAAAAGATACATTGGGAACCCCATCCAATAAAAACTTTTATTTCGAAATCAATTCCGGGAAAGAAGTTTTTGCAAAAGGAAAGGGACTGATTTTCAAGGAATTTCTTCACGAAGCTTGGCAACCGCCCAATGGAAGTTCAACCAGCGGATATTACGAAGCCAACAGCTATGGCATTAAATTAACCTATTTAAGCAGCAATTAAGTATGCAGTTTCTGAAACGTATAGGATTGATTTTGACTTTAATTATCACCCTATTGGGTTCTAAAGCGCAACCTTCTAAATTCATTATACAACTAAAAGATAAAGTGGGTTCCTTGCACTCCTTGTCTAACCCAACAACTTATTTAGCTCCTGCAAGTATTGAAAGAAAAAGTAAATATATGATTTCAATCGATAGCTCTGATCTACCAATTTCACAACGTTATGTTGATAGTATTTTAAACGCAGGGAAAGTGAAATGGATTAACGGGTCTAAATGGTTGAATCAAATTCTGATACAAACAACAGATGAGGAGGCATTGAAGAAAATAAATCAATTCCCTTTTGTTCTTAAAACTAGCCCAATTGCCAATCGCCCATCCACGACAACTTCTCCGGAGTTTAAGGAGGAACTAACAACATATCAAAACTCCAATCTAAATCAAGGCAACTTGACCTATGGCAGTAGCTTTAATCAAATTGCAATTCATCAAGGTGAATATATTCACAAAAAAGGATACCAAGGTAAGGGTATACGGATTGCTGTTTTGGATGCAGGATTTTATAAATACCAAAATCTTTCAGCCTTTGACTCCGTTCGATTAAAGGGAGGAATCCCATATACCTATGACTTCGTTGAAATGAATAATTCTGTGAACGAGGATGATGCGCACGGAATGTACTGCCTTTCGATCATGGCAGCTAATATTCCGGGGTTGTTTGTAGGCACTGCCCCAGAAGCCAGCTATTATCTTTTTCGTACAGAAGATGTAAACAGCGAATTCCCCATAGAAGAGCAAAACTGGGTAGTAGCAGCTGAATTTGCAGACAGCATTGGTATGGATATGATAAGCTCCTCCCTTGGGTATAGTGTATTTGATGACCCTTCATATAACTATACCTATTCCCAAATGAATGGAAATAGTACCCTTGTGAGCAAAGGCGCTTCGCTTGCCGCAAAAAAAGGCATGATCGTTATGAATAGCGCAGGCAATTCAGGATCAAGTTCTTGGAAATACATCACAGCTCCCGCGGATGCAAATCCTATATTGGCTGTAGGCGCCATCAATACCAATAAACTAATTGCTCCATTTTCTAGCTATGGTCCAAGTTCAGATAAACGAGTAAAACCGGATATCGTTTCAGTTGGATGGAATACCGCCCTCATCAATTCCAATGGAGGCGTGTCTCTGGGAAATGGCACTTCTTTTTCTAATCCAAATATAGCCGGACTGATTGCTTGCTTGTGGCAGGCATTTCCAGAGTTTACCAACTATGAAATCATGGATGCCATTCGAAAAAGTGCTGATCAATATGCCAATCCCGATAATCGAAAGGGCTATGGAATTCCAAATCTGAAAACAGCTTTTGAAATTTTAGAAAAAGAACGTATCACCAGGAAAACAAAAGAAATTCTAAAAGAGCAACGCATAAAACTATTCCCCAATCCTGTAGTCGATCGATTGAATTTGGCTTATCGATCAGAAGCTACAGATGTATTGGCAGTTGAAATAAAAAATATGGAAGGCAAAACTCTTATTTACAGCTATTTCAATGTTCAACCAGATCAATTTTATCAATTTACGATAGATCAACTAGATAGGCTTCCTTCAGCTCAGTATATATTGCAATACAAAGACGTTAAAGGAACAGGGATTATTCGTTTCATAAAGTAAGTAAGGCGACAAATAAAGTATCCCCACCCTGATCGAACCCTTGAAAATAGTGTTGTTTTATTAAGGTTAAACCACATTGGGTTTGCATGAAGTGAACAACATCTTCATTTTCTATTTTAAAAACAGAACAGGTGATGTATAAAATATGAGATCCTTTTTTTGCAATTTGGGCTAGGTTTCCAACTATTTTTTTCTGCCTTTCTTGATACACAATCACTTCTTCAAGTTCTAAGCAGCTTAACCACTCGGGATTTCGACTCCAGGTTCCCGATCCCGTGCAGGGCACATCAGCGATAATCAAATCTATTCCATCAGCCGGAAGATTAGACTTCACGGCTTCCACAGATAAGGATTGTGAAAGATCCATACAAAAGGAATGAACGGATGATAAACCAAATCGATCTGTCCTTCGGTGCAATTCATCTAAAATAGAGGTGCGTATATCAGATGCAAAAAATGATGCCTGAGGCCAATACGTTGATGCCAATAATAATTTACCGCCGCTTCCGCAACAGGCATCCCATATAGAATGCACAACGATCTCCTTATCAAAAGCTAAACTCAAGGTCTCCTGAGATGAAATATCTTGAACAAAACAATCCTTATCCATTTCGAGTTGATCGGCCAAATTCACTTGATCATTGATACGAATTGTATTGGATGAAACAACGGTGAACGGCACCCTTGATTGTTCTAAGGCTTGCACTACCCTTTTGTGGGATTTAGTTAGTGTGCGTAAGAAAAAAGCCGGTTTTTGAAGGTGACTTGTAACAAACGAACCTTGATTAATAGAAGGAGAAAGCTGATCCGATAATGGGAAAATATCATGTGGAGAAAACAGCGGAAATTCATTTTGAAGAAGACGCAACTTCTCAACATGTGACTCGGTTAAAGAAGACGCCAATTGGGGCATCTCCAATTCAACACAACCGATATCATAATCATTGCATAAATAATACCCCACTAAAATTCTTTCTTTTAGTGAATATGCATCCATGGATCGACCGATACGAAGTGCACCATAACATAGCTCAGAAATAATCCGGCGGTCGCGAGACCCAAACTTTTTATTCTTAGAAAAAAATGTTTTTAAGTAGGATGCAAAAGGAAAACCACATGTGTATGCATCAAGCAATTGAGATGCGGTTGACAAATATGATGGGTAGAAGGCCGGCATAACCCGGTTAACCGATTTTAAAGCTCCAACAGAGACTTTACCGGATCTTTACCAAACAAGAGCAAGGCGGGATTCTCAAGTAATTCTTTCACACGAACCAGAAATCCAACACTCTCTTTTCCGTCAATGATTCGGTGATCGTAACTGAGGGCAAGGTACATCATGGGGCGGGCTACAATTTGTCCCTTTACCACAACTGCCCGTTCTTCAATTTTATGCATACCCAGGATTGCGGACTGAGGAATATTAATGATTGGTGTACTCATGAGTGATCCAAAAACACCTCCATTTGTGATGGTGAAGGTTCCTCCTTGCATCTCTTCCAATGTTAGCTTATTATCTCTTGCCTTGCCGGCAAGTTCAATTACTTTTTTCTCAATGTCAGCCATAGACAAGCTCTCAGCATTGCGTATTATAGGAACAACGAGTCCCTTTGGTGCTGAAACCGCTATTGAAATATCACAGTAATCGTGGTAAATAATTTCATCGTTGCTGATGTATGCATTGATAGCTGGAAAATCCTGCAAAGCAAATGAACAAGCTTTGGTGAAAAAGCTCATAAAGCCCAAGCCTATGCCATGTATTTCCTTGAATTTATCTTTATACTGTCCCCTTATTTCCATAACAGCAGACATGTCAACCTCATTAAATGTGGTGAGCATGGCTGTAGTGTTCTTAGCTTCTACCAATCTACGCGACACAGTTTTACGCAGTTGAGTCATTTTCTCTTTGCGCTCATTTCTACTGAAAGGAGTGATACCGGGTTTTCTTCCAGGAGATTCCAGTGCATGCAGAACATCTTGCTTTAATATTTTTCCTCCGGTTCCAGAAGGAGATATAGATTTTGCATCAACTTTCTTATCTGCGATAATAGCAGCCGCAACGGGACTAGCTTTTAGATCTGCATGAACCGATGGAGCAACATCTGCTTTAGGTGCTTTAGCTGTTTTCTCATCTTTCTTTACTTCTTTTGAAGCTGCGGGTCTAGTTGCTGTTTCATCGATAGCACAAACCACATCTCCAATAGCAAGTGTATCTCCTTCTCCTACTTTTATTTTAAGTATCCCTGCTTGTTCCGCATTGATTTCAAAAGTGGCTTTTTCGCTTTCAAGTTCAGCAAGCACTTCATCCCGCTCAACCCAATCTCCATCTTTTTTTAACCACTTTGAAAGGCTCACTTCATTTATGGACTCTCCAACTGTAGGAACTTTTATATCAATCATACATTATGTATATTTATTCATGATCAATTAGGCAAATGCAGTTTTTACAATTGCTTCCTGCTCGGCAGCATGCACTTTAGAATATCCTGTTGCAGTAGAAGCGCTTGGTGTTCGTGAAACAATTTCAAATGGGAATAAATCCAGATTCATTTTTAAAAATGATGCTGCTCCCATATTCTTTGGCTCTTCTTGCACCCATTTCCAGTTTGCTTTGTCGTACTTTTCATTCAGTTGTTTGAGCTGATTGAACGGCAGAGGATAGATTTGTTCTAGACGAACAATCGCAACGTCGTCCACTTTGTTTTTCACTTTATAATCCAATAAGTCGAAATATACTTTACCAGAGCAGAATAGCACCTTCTTCACTTTCTTGGTATTTGCATCCGCATCGTCAATAACTTCTAAAAATTTTTGGTTCGTAAACTCGTTTACACTTGAATACGTGCCTGCATGTCTCAAGTTTGCTTTGGGAGAAAAATTAATCAGCGGCTTTCTGAACGACCAACTAAGCTGTCGCCTCAATACATGGAATAAGTTTGCTGCAGTAGTGATATTGGTAATCACCAAATTCAATTCAGCACAAAGCTGCAAATAGCGCTCTAAACGTGCGCTGCTGTGTTCGGGACCCTGACCTTCATATCCATGCGGCAATAACATGACCACACCATTCATGCGATTCCATTTTTGCTCAGCGCTACAAATAAATTGATCAATCATCGTTTGAGCTCCGTTGGAAAAATCACCAAATTGTGCTTCCCAAAGAACCAATACTTCCGGATTGGCTAAAGCGTACCCGTATTCAAACCCCAAAACGCCGTATTCACTCAACAACGAATTGTAAATTCGAAATTTGCCTTTTGCATTTGGTACAGCAGACAATCGGTTGTGTTGCTCATTTGTACGTTCATCGGTTATAACAGCATGCCGATGGCTGAAAGTGCCCCGCTTTACATCCTGTCCACTCATACGAACTTCTTTACCCTCATTCAACAAGCTGGCATACGCCAATAACTCTGCTGTTGCCCAATCCACTTTATTTTCTTTTTCCAACAAAGCAATTTTATCTTGGAGAAGTTTGTCAATTTTCTTCAATGGTTTAAATCCTTCAGGAACCTGCATGATGGAAGTAAACAAACGTTTAAACGTATCACTAGATATAGCCGTTGATGGAGACTCATTAAAATCTTTTTCTGTTGCCTTTTTCATGCTCTTCCACACCAGTTCTGGTGCTTGATAATGATAGGGCAAAGGATATTGTTTCACATCGTCAAGTCGCTCTTGAAGATCCGACCAAAATTTCTTTTCCATTTCTTTGGCCAAATCATGTAGTTCTTCACTATCGGTATGCTGCAGTTGCTGCAAATAAAATTCACGTGGGTTGGGATGCTTTTCGATGATGGCGTACAACTGGGGCTGAGTAAATTTGGGATCATCACCTTCGTTGTGCCCATGCCGTCTGTAACAAACCATATCGATGAATACATCGCTGTTGAATTTTTGTCTATAGCGAGTAGCAATCTCCATGCATTTCACAACGGCTTCAGGATCATCTCCATTTACATGCAAAACGGGAGCTTGAACCATGGACGCCAATGAAGTACAATAATCGGCAGTTCGTGCATCCTCAAAATCCGTGGTAAATCCAATTTGATTGTTGATGATGAAATGAATTGTACCTCCAGTATAATAGCCATCCAAGCCAGACATTTGAAGTGTTTCGTAGACAATGCCTTGACCGGCTATAGAAGCATCACCATGAATCAAAACTGGTAGAATTGAATCATAATTGGAGGAGTAAAGCGCATCGGCTTTAGCCCGTGAAAATCCAAGAACAACAGGATCTACAGCCTCTAGGTGAGAGGGATTGGGCATCAACTTAAGGGAAATGGTTTTACCGTTTATGGTCTGAACCTCGCTGCCATATCCCAAATGATATTTTACATCGCCACTGCCCATGGTTTGATCGGGAGTAGACTTTCCTTCAAATTCACTGAAAATATGTTCATAGGTTTTACCCATGATGTTGGCCAATACATTCAATCGACCACGGTGCGCCATCCCAATAACAACCTCTTTTACCCCTTCATCTGCCGCCACTCCAATCATAGCATCTAATGCAGCAATGGTTGTTTCTCCACCTTCAAGCGAAAAGCGCTTTTGACCAATGTATTTTGTATGCAAAAACTTTTCAAAGATTACACCTTGATTCAGCTTTTCTAAAATGCGTTTCTTTTTTTCAATGGACAATGGTTTTAAAAACTCATTTTCCATCTCATGAACGAGAAAGTCAATTTTCTCTTGATTGCTGATGTATTTAAATTCAATACCAACATGAGCAGCATAACATTTTTGCAGATGTTTTTGTATCTCACGTAAAGTAACTATTCCCAATCCAATGAGATTACCCGCATAAAAAGCTGTATCCAAATCGCTCTCATTCAGCCCGAAAAATCCCAAATTCAAATTAGCAGATCGATCTTTACGCTCTCGAATCGGGTTGGTTTTGGAAAGCAAATGGCCTTTATTTCTATACCCCAGAATCAAACGGTATACGCCCAACTCTTTTTTCCAATCCAAATCAAGTTCGCTAACATGGGAGAGAGATGGCTTAGCCTGAGCATGGGTGATGGCAAAATCGAAGCCCTCAAAGAATTTCCTCAGATCAGGATCAATACGATCAGGGGATTCAGAGAACTCTTGGTAAAGTTGCTCGATATAAGAGGGATGTGAAGACGTTATATACGAAAAATCCTTCATTGGAACGGGATGATTGATTTTTTAGAAACTGTTCGCAAATATCGTTGATTTCGTGCTAAAAAAAGAGGAAATTTTCGATCATAACTACCTGAAATTGACCAATAAGCGCTGATTTTTTGGTGAATTAGGGGAAGTGGCTTAAATTTGCATCCCAATTAAAAACAAACGTAAGCATGGCAAATCATAAGGCAACGCAAAAAGATGTTCGTCAAGTAGCAAAAAGAAGGGAAAAAAATAGGTATCAGGGCAAGACGACTAGAAATGCCATGCGAGATTTGAAGGCCCTCACCGATGGAGCTGAAGCCAAAACCCAATTACCCCAAGTTTTAAGCAAAATCGACAAACTTGCTAAGAAAGGAGTAATTCATAAAAATAAGGCTGCGAATCTTAAAAGCTCTCTGTCTAAAGCAATTGCCAAAATTGGCTAATCCTTTATAATAAGATTTTTACAAAACATCCCTCTGGGATGTTTTTTTTTGCCTTCAGTTCTCGTTGAAAAGCAAATCTTTAACTTCGTGCGCAGTTATGACAGAAAAGATATTGATCCTTGACTTTGGTTCTCAGTATACCCAATTGATTGCAAGAGCAGTTAGAGAGGCAAATGTGTACTGCGAAATCATCCCCTACCACAAAGAATTTGAATACACATCAGATATTAAAGGAATCATTCTTTCGGGTTCTCCTTTTTCAGTAAACGACCAGAAAGCTCCATGGGTTGATGTAAAGAAAATTGCATCCAACCGAAATGTATTGGGGATTTGCTATGGCGCACAACTTACCGCCAAGCTATTTGGCGGCAGAGTAGAAAAATCAGAAAAAAGAGAATACGGAAGAGCCATTTTAAAAATCGAAACTGAAAATATCCTCCTCGCCTCTTTACCAGATCAATCTCAGGTTTGGATGAGTCACGGGGACTCTATTCTGGACTTACCCGAGCAGGCATGTGTTTTAGGTACAACAGAATCTATCCCTGTTGCCGCTTTTGAATTGAAGGAAACCGGACTAAACAGCTTGTTCGGATTGCAGTTTCATCCAGAAGTTTACCATTCCGAATTTGGAAAACAAATCATCCAAAATTTCCTGTACAAGATATGTGGATGTTCGGGCGATTGGACTCCAGCGCATTTCATTACTGACACTGTTGCATCACTCAAAGAGCAAATCGGAAACAAAAAGGTTGTGATGGCCTTGAGTGGAGGAGTTGATTCTACTGTAGCTGCAACGTTGATACATAAGGCTATTGGAAAAAATCTATTCGGCATTTTCGTAGACAATGGAGTTTTGCGGAAAAATGAATTTAATCAGGTTTTAGATACATACAAACAATTAGACCTTAATGTAAAAGGAGTTGATGCAAAAAAACTGTTTTATGCAGTTCTGCAGGGAAAAGAAAATCCAGAGGAAAAAAGAAAAGCAATTGGAAAAACATTTATTGATGTTTTCGATCAGGAGGCTCATGCGCTAAGCGATATTTCGTTTTTGGGACAAGGAACAATATACCCAGATGTAATAGAAAGCGTTTCTGTACACGGGCCTTCGGTGACCATAAAATCGCACCACAATGTGGGTGGATTACCTGAAACCATGAAGCTGAGTCTCGTTGAACCCTTGCGCTTCCTCTTTAAAGATGAAGTAAGAAAAGTTGGATTGGAACTGGGGATCCCCGAAGGTTTAATTTTCAGGCACCCCTTTCCAGGTCCTGGACTTGCCATTCGAATTTTAGGTGAGATTACAGAAGAAAAAGTAGCCCTACTTCAAGAAGCAGATCATATCTATACACAGGCCCTCAAAGAAACGGATTTATACAACAAGGTATGGCAAGCAGGCGCTATTCTATTGCCGGTCAAGTCTGTAGGCGTAATGGGTGATGAAAGGACCTATGAATTTACAGTTGCATTGCGTGCGGTTACGTCAGTTGACGGTATGACAGCCGATTGGGCTCATCTCCCCTACGATTTCCTTGGAAGGGTCTCCAACGAAATTATCAACAAAGTTAGGGGGATCAACAGAGTAGTTTACGACATCTCCAGCAAGCCTCCTGCAACCATTGAGTGGGAATAAAAAGCTAAATTAGTCAGATGAAACGAGGCTTTTTAATTCTCTGGCTGGGAATCTTTCTTGTTGTTTGCCAAAAAACTATGGGGCAAACAAAAGAAATCAAAATTGCTCTTCTCTCTTCGTTTTACTTAGATACTCATTTTGATTTACAGGGAAAAACTATAAATGAAAAAGGCATATCCAAACAAGCTATTTCCTCGCTTGAATTTTATGAAGGGGCAGTTATGGCCATTGACTCCTTAAACAATGAAGGAGTAAAAATAAAGATGCAGGCTTTTGATATCCAGAGCAAAACTGGAAACTTAGATACCCTCATTCAATCGGGTTCTTTGAATTCTTTTCACTTGATCATTGGTAATATTATAGGTTCAGACTACCTCAAAACTGCAGCTTTTTCAAAAGGCAAAAATATTCCATTTGTAAGTGCCACCTATCCAAACGATGGAGGAATCCGAGAATCACCTACTGTATTCTTGGCCAATCCTAAAATCAATTCACACTTGCTATTGATATACAATCAAGTAACAAAAAAATGGCCTCAGTCAAAAATAATCTGGATTCAAAGTAGCGACTCCGCAGATAACAAGTTAACCGAATTGTTTGATGGTATTTATCAATCGGATGTATCAAAAAAAATTCAACTAAATAAAACAATAGCAAAAAAACAGTTTACTGCACATGATTTAGAGACTTTAATTGATACAACAAAAAAAGAAAATGTATTTATTGTAGGTAGCTTAAACGAAAGCTTCATGATTCAATTTGCTAAAGCATTGAACGCTTACCCGAAAAAAGGATTTATTCAGGTTGTGGGCCTGCCGGTTTGGGAAACGTTCAAAGAAGTTCAGAACAAAGAATACAATGGTGTTCCTATTTATTATTCCTCATCGTTTTATATTCCAACTCAACACAAATGGCATTCAGAATTTGATGTACAATACAAAAATTCAATGGGAGCAAAAGTACCCTCACTTGCCAGCAAGGCCTTTGAATTGGTTTATTATTTCACTCATCTTTTGAATGCCAATGGAAACGGATCGATTGTTCCCGATTCTACAGATCAGCGATATAAAATGTTGACTGATTTTGACTTCAGACCAGTAAGATGGAGCTCCAAGAGCAGCGTTCCCGACTATTATGAAAATAAAAGAATTTACTTTCTTAGAAGGTTAAATGGCGTAACCACGGTTCAGTAATTTAGTCTACCCAATCTGCAATAAAAATATTAGTATCCCGGGTGCCTCCGTTGTTCCGATTTGAACAAAAAACAATTTTCTTTCCATCGGGACTAAACATGGGGAAGGCATCGAACCCTTTGTCTCTACTGATTTTAGTTAACCCCGAAGCATCTTCGTTAATCGTATACAAGTTAAACGGGAATCCACGTTTGTATTCATGATTGGATGCAAAGATTATCTTTTTGCTGTCTGGCATATATGCCGGAGCCCAATTGGCTTGACCTAACTCGGTTACTTGTTTGGCATTGGAACCATCTGCATTGGCAATCCAGACTTCCATTCGGGTTGGAGCCACAAGATTTTCTGCAAGCAGCTCCTTGTATTCTTTAATTTCTTCAGGTGTTTTTGGTCTAGATGCTCGCCAGATGATTTTGGTTCCATCAGGACTAAACCAGGCTCCGCCGTCATACCCCAATTCATAGGTAATACGCTTGGTTTCTTTTGTCTTGAAATTCATGATATACAATTCAATATCTCCATCACGGGTTGAGGTAAAAAGCATTTGTTTACCATCTGGAGAAATGGTTGCTTCGGCATCATACCCCTCATGATCAGTTAACCGTTCTTTGATTCTTCCTTTTAGATCTGAAATAAAAATATCATAGGAAGGATACAAAGGCCAAATGTATTTGTTGCCATACTTTGCCCTATCGGGTACAGGCGGACATTCAACACCGAAAAGATGGGTAGATGCAAATACTATACGTTTATTGTCCTTAAGAAATGCCCCACAAGTAGTTCTTCCTGTGCCAGTGCTTACCAATTTCGGTTCAAATTTATCCCCCTCTTTTACAGGAATTCTGCCTACATAAATCTGATCACACGGTATGTTTTCCTTAAGATTTGTTTTTTGAAAAACCAGCCATTTGCCATCAAAACTGAAATAGGCCTCAGCATTGTCCCCTCCAAATGTCAGTTGACGAGTATTTTTGAAATGTCTTTCATCAGCATACTGAAGACTGTCTTGGGCACGAGAAGAAAATTGCAGAAAAAGGGCAATGATGAGAAAGTAGCGCTTGTCCATATGATTTCCTTAAAATAAGGTGCAAAATTACGTACCTACTTCGTTTCATTTATCACCAAAATGTAAGAAAAGCTCACAATTCATTAATTTTGTTCATGTTGATTTGGCTGAAAAAGCATCTTACCCTTTTTTCCATTTTTATCGGAATCCTTTCCGCCTGTTCTCCTAACTCCAAAGATTCACAATTGGTCTCCAATTCTGAGTTGACATCCATTCAAAAAATCAAAGATCAATATCCCGATTCCATTGCATTGCAATTGCAATGGACTTCTGCTTTATTTCAAGGGGGCGATACCATTGCTGCTCTAAATTATTTAGAGAGTTTAGTAAAGAAATTCCCTAAAAATGAACGGATTATAAACAGTTTGGCTTATTCCTATTTAAGCAAACGTGATACACTCGCATCGATAAATACCTTCAAAGAATCCCTGATCCTTAACGATAAACAGCCGGAAATTGAAATGGAACTTGCTTACCTCTATGCAAGCCTGAAAAATGATACATCCACCCTAATGGCCAATATTATGGTTTCTGATTTCAACAATCCAATCAGAAGAGCTCATGGTTTCTTTGCTTTGGGAATCTATCTCGCCAATACAGGAGACTTAAAAAGGGCTATCCAAGCATATGATTCTTGTATGGTTAACCAGTTTACATATACAGATGCCTATGTTGAAAAAAGCATAGCCCTTTACGACCTCAACAAAAATAAAGAGTCGCTTTCCACACTATTTAAAGTAATGGAAATTGACAGTAAGAATTCTGATATTTTTGCGTGGATTGGCTTTAACTATCAAAAGCTGAATGAACCTGAAAAAGCAAAGGAATATTTTAAAGAAGCATTGCGATTGAATCCCAATCGAATAGATATAGAAGAAAACTAAAAAGAATCAACATGGCCATAATTGCACCTTCCCTACTATCAGCAAATTTTTTAAAATTAGACGAAGCATGTGATATGATTAATCAATCAGAAGCTGAATGGCTTCACCTCGACGTGATGGATGGAAGGTTTGTTCCTAATATAAGTTTTGGCATTCCAGTAGTTGCTGCAGTGCGAAAAGCAACAAATAAAATATGTGATGTCCATTTGATGATTGAAGAGCCCGGGAAGTACACACACGCTTTTAAAGATGCTGGAGCTGATGTTCTCACTGTTCATATTGAAGCTTGCACACACCTGCATAGAAACCTCCAGCAAATCAAATCGCTGAATATGAAAGCAGGAATTGCAATCAATCCACATACCCCTTCAGCAATGCTAGAATCCATACTGGATCAGGCCGATTTGATCTGTGTGATGAGTGTGAATCCGGGATTTGGGGGGCAATCATTCATTCCAGGAAGCTTAAGAAAAATAGAAGAAATCAAAAAAATGATTATCCATCGGGGCTTGCCTATACAAATAGAAGTAGATGGTGGGGTTACACAAAATAATGCATCTTCCATCATTGCGGCAGGCGCAGATATTCTGGTTGCCGGCAATACCGTGTTTAATGCGGCTGATCCTATACAAGCCATTAGCTTACTCAAGAGCATCTAAAGAAAAATCTAACAAATACATAATATTCGCATTTACCCACAGGGTGTTGATAATTATGTTTGTGTATTGTTGAGATCAAAAGATTAAATTTGAATAAGACCCTAAAAAATTATTCATCTTTAAAATCCATCGCGTTGACAGAAACCATCATCAACCTAGACTCCGTAAATCCCATCGAATTTTTTGGCGTAAACAATGGCAAGCTTGATCTCTTAAAAAAAAGATTTCCTTTACTTAAGATCTTAAATCGCGGTACTCAACTGAAGCTCAGTGGAGCTACTGAACAAATAGAGCTTGCAAAAGAAAAGATTGTATTGCTAATTCAATACTTAGAAAGAAATGGAAACGTAAGCCATAACTATTTTGAACAAATATTAGGTGGAGACGACAACGAAAGCGTGGATAACTTCGTTGAAAAAAATCCCCATGAAGTCCTTGTATTCGGACCTAATGGGAAATCGGTTCGAGCCAGAACGCAAAACCAGAAAAGAATGGTTTCGCTTGCAGAGAAAAATGACGTCATTTTCGCTATTGGTCCAGCGGGTACAGGAAAAACCTATACGGCAGTTGCATTGGCCGTAAGAGCGCTAAAAAACAAAATGGTAAAAAAGATAATCCTCACCCGTCCTGCTGTAGAAGCAGGTGAAAGTTTGGGCTTTTTACCCGGCGATCTTAAAGAAAAAATCGACCCCTATCTCCGTCCCTTGTACGATGCATTAGACGATATGATACCTGCAGATAAATTAGGGTATTACATGAGTACACGTGTAATTGAAATTGCTCCTTTAGCCTACATGAGAGGTAGAACACTTGATCATGCCTTTATCATTCTCGATGAAGCTCAGAACACAACTGATCTGCAAATTAAAATGTTTTTAACCCGCATTGGTGCGAATGCAAAAGCCATAATAACGGGCGATATGAGCCAGATTGATTTACCCAAAAATCAAAGAAGCGGATTAGAAAAAGCAACTCGAATTTTGAAAAACATAGATGGTATTGCTCACATTGAACTGGATGAGGAAGATGTGGTAAGACATCGTTTGGTAAAAGCAATCATCCGAGCCTACGAAAAAGAAAAAGACTCACCCCATGTATAGAAAAGAAAAACCAGCTACTCAATATATCTTTTGGATACTTCTTTTGGTATTGGGGCTGGGCTCTTGTCAACAACCTCAAGGTTTCAAAGAACCCGAAGATCCATTAGATGCAGGAAGAGAATTTGTGCGTGCTGTGCTTGATGGTGATTTTGAAGAAGCAAATTTATATATAACTGAAAATGCAGAGGATCAAGAAATATACAAGAGGTATGTATCTTTTATGAAAAAACAATCAAAAAAGGAAAAACTTAACCTTAAATCCTCCTCTATCATCATCAACAAAGTTGATAAAGTTAGTGACTCTATTTCAATAATTAATTATTCAAATTCATATAGCAATAAACCCATTGAATTGAAAGTTGTTAGGGAAACAAAAGGCTGGAGAGTTGATTTTAGTTATACCTTCTCAGGAAATTTGCCTATTCTGCAATGATTCAATTTAAAAATATATTACTTGTTCTTATCGGAAGTTCAGTAGGTGGTATATTGAGGTATTTGATTTCTGTTTGGACGGCTCCAAAAAGCATTTCCTACCCTTGGGGTACTTTTTTAGTCAATATCTCGGGTTGTTTCCTCATGGGTATAATCATGGGCTTCATTCAAAAAGAGGAGCAGGGATCGATGGAAATGAAACTTCTTTTAGCAACTGGATTTTGTGGAGGCTTTACTACATATTCAGCTTTTGCATTTGAAAGTGTAGAAATGATCAAGCAGGGTAATTTTTCTACAGTAATTACGTATACTATTGTATCTGTTGTTTTGGGTATTTTATCCGTTTTAGGAGGGTATTTCATGATAAGATGATATGAATAAAAATCTTTTAAAGATGGAAACCATATTGTATTTAGTCATCATCGGCTTACTAGCAGGGTTTATGGGAGGATTGGTAGGCATTGGAGGCGGAGTAATAATTGTTCCGGCGCTGGTCTTGGTGTTGGGACTTAGTCAGCATTTAGCACAAGGCGTCTCCCTTGCTATGATGTTGTTTCCGGTAGGGATTATGGGTGTTCTCAATTATTATAAAAAAGGGTACGTCGACTTTAAATATGCTAGTCTAATAGCGGTAGGATTTGTTCTGGGTAGTTATTTGGGAAGTAAATTCTCTCTTTCGCTTCCACAGGAGACCGTTCGCAAAATTTTTGCAATTGTAATGATCCTTTTGGCAATTAAATTGCTTTTCCCACAAAAAAGTTGATGTGAAATATCAGTTTTATAGCATCTTAGTACTGAGATGATTGACGAAAGCATCACATCCAAAACCAACTATACTGATCAAGAACTACTCGATTTATTCAAGAAAAAGGGAGATAATCGGTGGTTGGGCGTTTTACTCGAACGCTATACTTTATTGATTCTTGGGATTTGCATGAAATACCTCAAAAACAACAACGATGCAAAGGATATGGCTCAAGCTGTTTTTGAAAAAGTTATTCAGGAAATTCCAAAATACGATATCCCCTATTTCAAAAGCTGGTTGTATAGTGTAGCCAAAAACCAATGCCTGATGAAACTCAGGCATAAAGAACCCATATCCAACAGCGAAGAAGATTTTTTAGAAAGCTTTGAAACCGAAAATCTCTCCGATTCGGAACTTGCGGCGAATGAAAATAATCTAGCCTTTCAAACGCAAGAATTAAAAGAAGCCATAACTAAAATCAATAAAGATCAATCTAGGTGTATAGACTTATTTTATTTTCAGAAAAAATCATATCAGGATATACAAGAAGAAACTGGATTTACTTTTCAGCAGGTTAAGAGTCATATTCAAAATGGGAAAAGAAACTTAAAAATCATACTGAATAAAAGATTTTTACAAGATGAAAAAGATTAACCCAATGCATCATATGAATAAAAGCGCTCCGGATCATCGAGATATTATTAGCTATTTATACGGATCCATAGATAGCGATAAGCAGCGATTTTTAGAAGAACAACTAACAGAAGATGAATTTTTTGGAGATGCTATTGAAGGGTTAAAATCAATAGCATCTGCTACAGAATTAAACGCTATACACAAAAGTCTTTCATACTCCGTTAAACGCAATTTAAAAAAGACAAAATCAAAAAAACCGTGGGAGTATCCCATGGGATTGATTGTATTTACTTTGATTTTGATTTTGAGTTTGATCGTAGCAAGCTACTGGATCATTCTTCAACTCTCCCAATGAGTTTTAAACTTTATTCCTACTGGTATTGAATGTACAAAGGCACAGGTTTTAAAGCCAGCAGTTCTTTGGGTGTAAGCAAACGATGAGGCGGCTCTTTCAAATCGTTTTTATAGAAAAGCTTAAACCCGGTAAATTGAATTGGCTCAGCATATGCGAATTGTCGGTACGTATTTATTTTGCGTGCAGGAGCTCCCCAGCCATCCATGTCTACTACAAATTGTACCTCTGGAATCACACGAATTTTTTTATATTCTTTTACCATAGCTTGAGTGAAACGATGAATCACCAGTATTTTAGGAGGCAAGTCGTATTGATTTACCAAATTGGCTAAGTATTCAGCAGCATAATTGATATCGGTAGCATCAAAACTTCCAATTACAGAACCTGGTTTTTGTCCCCCTTTCATTGAAAATTCTGGATCAATTCCCAAATGAACATTCGGCATTTTTAAGTATTTTTCTAAAACAGGTATTTCCTCTCTCAAAGTGCTTAGTCCAACCTGTATATCAAGAAACACAATTGCTCCAATTTCCTCGGCCATAGCCATCACCTTATCAATTTGCGCATTTGGCATCCGTAGACGGTATTTTCCCGCTGAACCGGGCAACTGCTGCGCTGTTGTAACAATGTAATGCAAAGCGGGTATAACAGGAGTTGACGTATCCGCTTTCGTCCAAATCTCCATTTCCTTTTTAAGTTTTGCAAACATCTGAGGTTTTGGCAATTCTCCAAGAATTCCCATTCGTGTGGAATACAAATTGCCGTAGTAAGCAATCACACGATTAAAAGGCAAAATAGCACCCGGCTTAGGATACTGATTTTTAAAGCCCCATTTACCAGAGCTATCGCCATTAGCCATCGCATTCATGCGGTATACAAATGCGTTTGAATCAAGCAGCTTTATACGCCTATTCTCAGCAACAGAAGGCTTTGAAATAGTACCCTTCCCCACACTATCGGGCTGCGCATTGGAACATCCATGAAGAACCAACATCAATAGGCCACATGCCATTTGATAAACAACAGACTTTAATCGTGCAGTCATAAATTTCATTGATTTAATATGGAGAATAATTTA
>JAULVY010000024.1:0-15101 GCA_032110825.1 Chitinophagaceae bacterium
TTATGAAATTCAGGATGACTGAAACAAATATCTCCTTGTTGTAAACCCACCAATACATATTTTCCAGCGTGAGATAAATATTGAAATCCTTGCTGAATTGCTTTTAGATTTCCTGTTGCATCAAAAACTACATGCGGCATATTGCCTGATGTATGCTCTTGAAGAATAGTCACTGTATTTTCTCCTGCATGAATGAAATGAACATCAGGGAATAGGGAATAGCAAAAATCGATTCGGTTTGGATTGGCATCGATAACATAAACCTTCACTTTTTTTAAAAGTAAAAATTGAATAACGCCTAACCCGATGGGGCCAGCACCAATCACCAACGCCACCTGCCCTTCATGAATTTCAGATCGGTCAACTGCATGTGACCCGATGGAAAGCGGCTCTACCAAGGCAAGCTGATCTAAACTTAGTCCATCTCCTTTAACGAGCAAATGAGAGGGTATCTTAAAAACATCAACCATGGCACCATCAACGTGTACACCGGCAACCCGCAATGTAGAACAGCAATTGGTCTTCCCCACTAAGCAAGCCCTGCATTGTCCGCAATGTAAATAAGGTATGATCGTTAGCAAATCCCCTTTAGAAAAATGGGCGGCATCTCCTTCAATAAATTCAGCTGCAATTTCATGTCCCAAAATGCGAGGATAAGAAAAAAACGGTTGCGTTCCTTCAAAGGCATGTAAATCTGTACCGCATATACCAACTCGTTTTACAGCAACTAGACTAAACCCTTTTTCAGGTTGCGGGGGGTTGATTTCCTCCATTTTCAAGTGGCCAGGCTGACTGCAAACAATCGATCTCATGACATAAAGATCATTAAATTTTATACAATGGAAAATTGCTGATGTTGTTCTATCTTAAAGCACCCAAAACAATCACATGAAACAACTTCTGCTTTGTATAGCAGCGGGCTGCTTAAGCGTGTCAGCCATTTCTCAAGTTAAGCGCATGCCTGCATATCCTCTTGTAACGCATGATCCTTATTTCAGCATCTGGTCGTTTAGCGATCAATTGAATTCAACAAGCACCAAACATTGGTCAGGGACTGATCAATCCATGGTAGGAGTCATTAGAGTAGACGGAAAAACATATAAATTTTTGGGCGACCTGCAACACCCAACTGAAACAATAATCCCGTATGGCGAGGGCAATCCGGTTGAATGCCAATACACGGAGACCCCACCGGACAACAATTGGATGAAAGCAGATTTCAATGATCAAGAGTGGAAGAAAGGCAAAATGCCTTTTGGAAAAGGATGGGGAAATGATTTTGCTACACCCTGGAACAGCAAAGAAATTTGGGCTAGAAGAACAATTGAGCTGAATGATGTATCGATCGATCGATTGATTCTTCAACTTCGACACGACGATGATGTAGAAGTATACATCAACGGTGTTCAAGTGTATTCATGCGAACATTGTTATACGGGCAATATCAAAGAATACAAATTGGATGAAAAAGCAAAATCGGCACTACGAAAAGGAAAAAATATACTAGCCTTTCATTGCATCAATCCATCTGGGAACGCCTGGTTGGATGCAGGACTCGGTAAACAAAAATCACCAACTACACTCTCAGATGCTACTCAATTGGATGTGAATGTAAGCGCAACCGCAACTACCTACCGATTTTATGCTGGGCCAGTTGAATTATCCGTTGAATTTCTCTCGCCGCTGATTGCATCAGATCTGGATCTGCTATCTCGTCCCGTTTCATACGTACAATTCAAAACAAAAAGTTTAGATGGGAAATCACATGCAACAGAAATAAATTTCGACGTATCCAAAGATATCAGCAAGCACGAAGCAAGTCAACAAGTTTCAATTTCTTCCGGCTCAAAATCCGGAGTTGAGTTTCTAAAAGCAGGAAACATCAAACAACCTGTATTGCAACGAAAGGGCGATGATGTTCGCATCGATTGGGGTTATGTATACCTAGCAGAAAGCAGCAAAAACATTGAATTGGCTGCATATCCTTTTGAAGGGGCCATGAGATTTGCCGAAACCGGTGAACTCAGCGCATTTCATCCAGCAGGTACAGAAACCTATTTTCTTTCTGCACACATTAAAATGCCTACACCTGCAACGGGAGAAAACAAAGAACATGTGATGGTAGCATACGACGACGTAAAATCCATTCAATATTTTGGTGAGAACTTAGATCCTTGGTGGAAAAAAATTCACGGCAACATGGAACAACTGCTGGTAAAAGCAGAAAAAGATTTTTCAATCATTGCAACTCAATGCAAAAGATTTGATGAGCAGTTGTACAAAGATGCCATGATTGCTGGTGGAAAGGAATATGCAGACCTTTGCGTTGCAGCATACCGACAATCCTTAGCTGCGCATAAATTGGTTAGAGGATCAAAAGATGAGGTTTTATTCCCACAAAAAGAGAATTTCAGCAACGGTTCTATCTGGACGGTAGATGTTACCTATCCCTCAGCACCACTCAGCTTAATCTACAATCCTGTCTTGCTTAAAGGAATGGTGGAGCCATTGATTGTATACAGCGAAAGTGGAAAATGGCAAAAACCTTTTCCTGCTCATGATTTAGGAACTTACCCCTTGGCAAACGGACAAACCTATCCGGAGGATATGCCTGTGGAAGAAGCAGGTAATATGATTTTATTGGTAGCCGCTATTTGCAAAGCTGAAGGAAACTATCAGTTCGCAAAAACATATTGGAGAACACTTGCTCAATGGGTGGACTTTTTGGTGAAGGATGGCTTTGACCCCGTAAATCAATTGTGTACCGACGACTTCGCGGGAAGACTAGCCCGCAACGCCAATCTTTCCATGAAAGCCATAACAGGAATTGGAGCGTATGCACAGATAGCAGAAAAACTGGGATTAAAAGAAGAGTCAAAAAAATTCAAGGATATCGCAAAACAATATGTGGTGAAGTGGATGGAAATGGCAGATGATGGCGACCACTATGCCTTAACGTTCAGCAACAAAGGAACCTGGAGCCAGAAATACAATTTGGTTTGGGATAAATTACTGGAATTGAATTTATTTCCACAAGCTGTCTATGACAAAGAAGTGGCTTATTATCTCACCAAACAAAATACATACGGACTTCCATTGGACAGCAGAAGAACGTATACAAAAAGTGATTGGATTATTTGGACTGCCACGCTGGCTTCCAACGAAAATGATTTTAAAAAATTGATCCTTCCTGTACATCGCTTCATGTTAGAAAGTAAATCAAGAGTCCCCTTGAGTGATTGGCACGAAACCACCAATGGAAATAAAGTCGGCTTTCAAGCGCGAAGTGTTGTGGGTGGCTACTTCATTAAAATGTTAGAAAAACATTGGCAACGTTAAATCTGAGAATATGTCAACTTCGCTTGCACCGGAAGACTTAAGCAAACGCCTCGCATCGCTAGACTTCATGCGTGGACTCATCATGGTATTGCTTGCACTGGAAGCAGCGGGACTTTACAATATTTTGTACGATAGCACAGAACACAACGCATTGGGCATTTTTTTTGAACAGTTTCATCATCATCCTTGGAATGGACTTCGTTTTTGGGATCTGATTCAACCCGGCTTCATGTTCATTGCAGGAACTGCGATGGCGTATTCGATTACCAAGATGAAAGAAAAAGGTGTTCCTCCTTCTACTCGGACAAGCAAAATACTGAAACGATGCGGATGGCTTTTTTTCTGGGGTGTACTGAGTTATGCAGTTAGAAAAACTGGACTTTCATTTGAACTCTGGAATGTTTTAACACAATTATCATTTACGATTTTAGTCGCCTATTTGATTTTTGATTGGAGCAGTAGAAATCAAATTTCATTTTCTGTCGGTTTACTGCTTCTTACCGAAGCACTTTATCGCTTCACCAACGTACCGGATTTCAATCAACCATTTACGGATCAACACAATTTTGGAAATTATATGGACCTGCTCTTGATGGGTAAAATCAACAAGGGTGGATGGGTTGCTATCAATTGTATTCCTACAGCGGTTCATACCATTGCCGGAGCAGTAGTTGGTAAACTGTTGATGGGCAATTCTGAATCAAAAACAAAACAATTGATTTACTGGGGAATAGCCACTCTAGTTCTCGGATATTCATTGGATTTCGCAGGTATTACTCCAATTATTAAACGAATTGCAACCACTTCGTTTACACTCGCATCGTTGGGATGGTGTTTGTTGGGGTTGGCAGCTTGTTATTATTTTATTGATGTTAAAGGGAGAAAAAAGGGACTTTTCTTTTTTAATGTGGTGGGTATGAATTCCATCTTCATTTACCTGTTCTTTGAAATTGTAGGCGATCGTTGGTTTAATGGGTATGTTGGAGCTATAACAAATGGGATCATGGGAATGATTCAGACTCCAGATCTTTTGAAATCCATCATCACCTGTATCGTTATCTTCATGCTGGAATGGGGAATTTGTCTTTTTCTGTACAGGAAAAAGATCTTTTTTAGACTCTAATACAAAAATTGAAATCGATGCGTTTACTATTAACTTCCGTTTATGTGTTGATACTCACTTCAGGCATACAGGCACAATCAACTTCCATGAAAACGTTGCAGATTAAGACAGAAAGCGGTCCTATTGTTGGAAAAATCGAAAACGAAAATGTGATTTCATTTAAAGGCATACCTTATGCAGAACCTCCTGTTGGAAACTTGCGCTGGAAGGCACCAGTTCCGGTTAAGCCATGGAATGAAGCAAAACAAACCCTTGATTTTGGTCCCAAGGCGATGCAAACGAACATATTTGGAGACATGGTTTTTCGCTCAAATGGAACCAGTGAAGATTGTCTGTATTTGAACGTTTGGAAGCCTGCGAAAACAGGGAAGAAATTGCTTCCCGTATTGGTTTATTATTATGGAGGTGGTTTTGTTGCCGGCGATGGATCAGAATCCAGATATGATGGAACTTCAATGGCCGCAAACGGAATTGTTGCTGTAACGGTTAATTACAGGCTTGGTGTTTTTGGATTTTTATCGCACAAAGAATTGAGCAAAGAAACTTCGTATGCAGGTTCGGGAAATTATGGGTTGATGGATCAGGCATTGGCATTGAAGTGGGTATACGATAATATTGAAGCTTTCGGAGGAGATCCCAAAAAGATCACCATCGCTGGAGAGTCAGCAGGATCAGTTTCCGTTAGTGCGCTAATGGCTTCTCCCCTTTCACGCAACTATTTAGCAGGGGCCATTGGGGAGAGCGGTTCTATCTTGGGAGCATTACCAGCAATTGCATTGGCCGATGCAGAGAAAAACGGAAATGAATTTGCAGCTTTTTCTTCATGTGCTGGTATAGCAGATTTGAGAAAACTTTCTGCAGATTCCGTCATGCAAAAAGCAGCACGCTTTGGGCTATTTAGATTCAACCGGACCGTTGATGGATTTTTCTTTCATAAAGACCCCATGAATATTTTCATGGAAGGCGAGCAAGCTAAAATTCCGTTGTTGGCAGGATGGAATAGTGAAGAATCGGGTGCCGGCTCCGTTATGGGTCGCGATAAAATGACCATTGAGAATTTCAATAAAAATATAAAGCGTCTTTATGGTGATGGTGCTGATAAAGTTTTGCAAGTATACAATCCGGGCAGTGATGAGGAAGTAGAAATTGCAGCCCGTGATTTAGCAGGAGATCGATTCATCTCGTATAGCACATGGAAGTGGATCGATTTGCATAGAAGAACTGGGCAGCCTAATTACCGGTATTATTATGAAAAACCAAGACCTGGCAATAAGGGAGCTGTCCATTCCGCTGAGATCGAATATGCCATGGGCAACTTGGATGGCAACAAGGTTTTTAAATGGACCGAAGAAGATTATACGGTTTCAAAAACCATGCAAGCTTTTTTTATAAACTTCATTAAAACCGGCAATCCAAATGGAAAAGGGTTACCCGCTTGGGATGCCGTTCAACCATCACAAGGAACTTCCAAGGTGATGCACATCCATGTGAAAAGTCAACAGCAGGACGAACGTCATCCAGGCCGCTATCAGGTAATGGATGAATTTGCGATGAGAGCAAGACAATAAATATCACTTTACGTCTTACTCAACACAATTATACATGCGTCTATAATTTCCTCAGCAATTACAGACAGAGATGTTTAATTCAAGGTTTTTGATGCACGAGAACAGCCCGGCAGTCATAAATGCAGTTTTTAAGATGAATTGCGGTCTCTTCAGGATTGTTTAAATTTATACGTCCCAACTAAACACGTAATTCATGAATGCAATACTGGGTGTCATTTTCCATTTTATCGGAGGGTTCGCGTCCGGAAGCTTTTACATCCCCTTTAAAAAAGTAAAAGGTTGGAGCTGGGAAAGCTTCTGGATCGTAGGCGGACTCTTCTCCTGGCTGATCATGCCCCCACTGGCCGCATACCTGACCATACCTCATTTTCCTGAGATCATCAAAGCCACCGGCAGCGATACCCTCGGAATTATTTACCTCTTTGGTGTGCTATGGGGCATAGGTGGATTGACTTATGGACTTGGCGTGCGTTACCTGGGAGTGTCACTGGGCAGTAGCATCATCCTGGGTTTATGCATGGTATTCGGCGCCATCATTCCAGCTCTTTATTATGATTTCAATCCCATGCAGGGCAAAGACAGCTTCAGTCAGATGTATTCCAATGATTGGGGATTGGTGGTGCTGAGTGGACTGATCATCTGCATCATCGGCATAGTGGTGAGCGGAAAGGCTGGAACAGCCAAAGAAAAAGAACTCTCTGCAGATGCAAAAGCCAATACCGGAACGGAATACAAATTTGCGCTTGGCATGTTTGTTTCAATTGTTTCAGGTGTGTTGAGCGCCTGTTTTAATTTTGGATTGGAAGCGGGACAAACCATGGCTAATGTAGCCAATGAAACATGGAAAGCAGCTCATCCCAATCAGGGTGAATTCCTATACAGAAACAATGTTATTTATGTGGTGCTGCTCTGGGGTGGACTGACAACCAACTTCATCTGGTGTATGATCCTGAATGCACGCAACAAATCATTTGGTGATTATGCAAACAAGAAAACACCACTGATCAATAATTATATTTTCTCCGCACTTGCAGGCACTACCTGGTTTCTGCAATTTTTCTTCTACGGAATGGGAGAAAGCAAACTGGGAAATGGCCCAAGTTCTTGGATCCTGCACATGGCCTTTATTATTCTAATTGCCAATCTATGGGGACTTGTACTAAAGGAGTGGAAATCGGTAAGCCCAAAAACAAGAAATACCATGATCGCTGGAATTGCAATCATCGTCATATCTGTACTGGTTGTTGGATATGGCAACAACATGCATCAATAAAAATCCAAAAAAACAAAATATACGAACGTGTCAAAAAAAGAATTCAAGCATGTGAGTTATCTCTGGGATGAAAATACAGCTGCTTCCATGAAAGGGGATGAAGTTCAATTGCTCGTCTACAGATCCAATCTCCTCGGTGCTGATCTGAGGCTCACCAACTATGGAGGCGGAAATACATCCTGCAAGGCCATGGCTAAGGATCCACTTACTGGCGAAGCTGTTGAAGTGATGTGGGTGAAAGGAAGTGGAGGCGACTTGGGCACCATGAAACGCGAAGGCCTGGCTGCACTCTATGTTGAAAGAATGCGATCGTTAAAAAATAGGTATAGAGGAATTGAACACGAAGATGAAATGGTTGAACTTTTCAATCATTGCATATATGATCTTGCTTCTAAAGCACCGAGCATCGATACTCCGCTTCATGGTTTTTTGCCCTTTAAGCATATCGATCATTTACACCCGGATGCAGCCATTGCTATTGCAGCCAGCAAGGATGGTGAAAAAATTACCCGTGAATTATTTGATGGAAAAATAGGATGGGTTCCTTGGCAAAGACCAGGTTTTGATCTAGGATTAAAATTAAAAAAATGCTTGGATGAAAATCCGGGTATCATCGGTATCATGCTGGGATCACATGGTTTGTTCACTTGGGGCGATACTGCTTATGAAAGTTATATCAACACGTTGCAAGTGATCGAAAAATGTGCTGAATACCTGCAACAGCACATCCAAAAACAAACCGCTGTTTTTGGAGGACAACGCATTGCATCTTTGGATGCAGAAAAAAGAAAAGAACAGGCAGCAGCTTTGGCTCCGATCCTAAGAGGATTCTGTTCTTCACAAACCAAAATGATCGGGCACTTCACAGATGATGATCGCGTATTGGAATTTGTGAATTCAAAAGACCTCTCCAGACTTTCCCCGATGGGTACCAGTTGTCCAGATCACTTCCTAAGAACCAAGATCGCTCCATTGGTTCTAAGCCTAGATCCACAAGAAGATCTAACCAATCTTCATTCTATCAAGGAAAAACTCAGTCCCCTCTTCGAGACATACCGAAATACGTACACCGAATATTATAATACGTGCAAACATCCAAACAGTCCCGCTATCCGCGATGCCAATCCGGTCATTATCTTGTTCCCAGGAGTAGGCATGTTCAGTTTCGCCAAGGATAAGCAGACTGCAAGAGTGGCAGCAGAATTTTATATCAATGCCATCAATGTAATGAAAGGCGCCGAAGCCATTTCATCTTATACTTCACTTCCCAGACAAGAGGCTTTTAACATCGAATATTGGCTATTGGAAGAAGCCAAATTACAAAGGATGCCCAAGCCCAAACCTTTGAGCGGAAGGATTGCATTGGTAACAGGAAGTGGAGGTGGAATTGGAAAGGCAATCGCCAAAAAATTTGCGAGCGAAGGAGCCTGTGTGGTTCTATCCGATAATCATGCAGAGCGATTGGCAGAGGCCAACGCAGAATTTGTAAAATCCTTTGGCAAGGATGCAATCACCACTTGTTTACTTGATGTGACCAATGCAGATACCATTAAACAAGCAGTTAAAGAAGCATCATTGTGTTTTGGCGGATTGGATCTTGTTGTGAACAATGCAGGAATTTCTATTTCCAAAACAATTGAAGATCATACCCAAGAAGATTGGGATTTATTATACAATATCTTGGTAAAAGGTCAAATGCTAGTCACACAATCTGCCGTAGGAATTATGCGCAAACAAAATATGGGTGGAGATATTTTGAATATCGTGAGCAAGAACGCCTTGGTAAGCGGTCCGAATAATGCAGGCTATGGATCTGCCAAGGCTGCGCAGCTACACCTAAGCCGACTACACGCAGCGGAATTGGGTAAAGACAAGATCAGAGTTAATGTAGTAAACCCTGATGCCGTCATTGCCGGAAGCAACATCTGGAGTGGGGGCTGGGCAGAAGGACGTGCCAAGGCTTATGGTATCAAAATTGAAGAGCTGCCAGCTTATTATGCAGGAAGAACATTATTGAATGAAATCATTTTACCAGAAGATATTGCCAATGCTTGTTTTGCTTATGTAGGTGGACTCCTAAGCAAATCCACCGGCAACACCATCAATGTAGATGGAGGCATAGCTGCTTCTTTTGTGCGATAAAGATGATGGGATGAAACGTATAAACAAACCAACCACCTGACTTTTATGAGACTCCAACCGCGATCAATACAAGAACACAACGACAGTCATTTATCTGCGCATCAACATCGCTTTGCTTTTGCCAAGGAAACGATTCCTGATGTTGAGCAAATCATCAACAAGCTCATTGCATTCAATGTTGCCATACCCAGTTGGGCTTTGGGCACTGGAGGAACTCGCTTTGCACGGTTTTCAGGAGCAGGCGAACCAGGAAACCTGGAGCAGAAAATGGAAGATGTTGCACTCCTTCACGCCTTAAACAATTCCAGTGGTTCCATTTCATTGCATATTCCTTGGGATATTCCTTCGGATCATGCAGCCATTCGAAAACTGGCATCAGAATTAAATTTGAAATTTGATGCTGTCAATTCCAATACATTTCAGGATCAAAAAGATCAGGCGCACAGTTATAAGTTTGGATCACTGCAGCACACAAATAAGTCCACTCGCAAACAAGCGGTTGACCACAACATCGAAGTGATTCAACATGGTCAAGCCCTAGGATCCAAATCGCTTACCGTTTGGCTCAGCGATGGCAGTTGTTTTCCAGGACAATTGAATTTCAGAAAAGCATTTCAACGAACATTGGAAGGATTGCAAGAGATATATGCCAACCTTCCAGCCGACTGGAAAGTATTTGTTGAATACAAGGCTTTTGAACCGAATTTTTATTCCATGACGGTAGGCGATTGGGGACAATCATTGTTATATGCCAATAAACTGGGACCCAAAGCCTATACATTGGTAGATCTCGGTCACCACCTACCCAATGCCAACATCGAGCAGATTGTTTCGGTACTGATGATGGAAGAAAAACTCGGAGGATTTCATTTCAATGATAGCAAGTATGGCGATGATGACTTGACCGTTGGAAGTATAAAACCCTATCAACTCTTTTTAATATTCAATGAACTGGTAGAAGGTATGGATGCAAGGGGCATGAATCATGCTACAGATCTGGGTTGGATGATAGATGCCAGTCACAATGTGAAAGACCCTTTGGAGGATCTCTTGCAATCGATCGAAGCCATCATGATTTCGTATGCACAAGCCTTATTGGTGGATCGTAATGCATTGAACGAAGCACAAGAAAACAATGATGTGGTTAAGGCTCAGGAGTTGCTGCAACATGTATTTCGAACGGATGTTCGAGCCATTGTTGCAGAAGCAAGATTAAGAGCAGGGGCAGCACTTCATCCAATCATCTATTTCAGAGAGCAAGAGATCAGGAAACAATTGATCAGAGAACGGGGAACGCAAAACATCGCCACTGGATTATGACAAGGATACCCGTGATCCTGATTTTTGATATTGGCAAGACCAATAAAAAAATTCTGCTCTTCAACGATGCGTATGAAGTGGTCTTTGAAAAATCTGTTCAATTTGATGAAATCATAGATGAGGACGGATTTCCTTGTGATGATGTTGAAGCCCTAACCAACTGGGTTAAGTTTTCGGTAGAAGAAATTTACCTGAATCCTGAGTACTCCGTGCAAGCCATTCACTCCACTGCCTATGGGGCTAGCTTAGTATACCTAGACAAAGAAGGTAAGCTGCTAACACCTTTGTACAACTACCTCAAACCCCTCAAAGCAAGTACAAAGGAATTGTTTGTGAAAAGATATGGACCCATGTCCATACTTTCCTTGCAAACGGCATCTCCCGATTTAGACAATCTGAATTCCGGTATGCAGTTGTTTCGCATGAAGATTGAACATCCTGAAATTTTTTCCAAGATCAAATGGGCCTTGCATTTGCCTCAGTACATCCATTACTTGATCACAAATGAGATAGCATCCGATATTACCAGCATCGGTTGTCATACCCTACTTTGGGATTTTTCAAAAAACAATTACCACAATTGGGTATTGGCCGAGGAACTCGATAAAATACTGGCACCGATTCAATCCTGTGTTGGATTACACGACAGCTCGGCAGCTTTAATTCCTTATATGAAAATATTTGAAGAGCCCTATGTGCTGATCTCAACCGGTACATGGTGCATCAGCCTCAATCCCTTTAATCAAACCCCCTTAACGATAGAAGAGCTAAACAACGATACCCTCTGCTACATGTCGTTTACTGGACAACCCATTAAAGCGTCTCGCTTGTTTGCAGGAAAAAAACACGAAGTTGAACTGCAGAAGTTGAAAGAGGCTCAACTGGATGAAAAGGCATTTGAAATGGCCTATCAGGAGTTGATGGATCAACTTATTGCAGAGCAGGTTAAAAGCACAAACTTGGTATTAGCCGGAAGTGAAGTGAAAAAAATATTTGTAGATGGAGGTTTCAGTAAAAATGAGCTTTACATGAAAGGTTTGATGAAAGCATACCCTGCTATGGAAGTATACGCTGCACATGTTGCACAAGCCACTTCCCTTGGAGCAGCGCTGAATATGCATGCTAAATGGAATAAAGGGCCAATGCCAGATCACCTATTGCAATTGGTTGCTTATAAGTAATATAGAATCAACATTTCCTGCAACTTCTATTGCCGCGCGGTGAGAATAATCCTGAACAATTGTATTTCGAGTTTGCGTTTCAGTGAGGGAAAAATGGATTTCAGCAGTCATGCTCTCTTCAATTCTGCCATCCATCATTCCTGAAATAGGAGAAGCCAATGCTGTGGCATGATCGCGCTTGGCATGCAATTCCAGAGTATACTTTTTATTTCGCAATACGATATCTACTTGTTCTTGATCAGCAAAGCACTTGAGTAATTTTGTTCCATTGTACGTGGTGAAGGGTATGATCTTTCCATGCAAGGAAAGTCCTGCTATAAATCCTACAAACGAACTTCCCATCCAAGGAATATTGGCAACGGATGATTTTAATGAAATTCCCGGTACACTAAAATGATTGCTTTGCATCCAGATGTACGCACTAGGAAAAGAGTGACCCCAATCTTTTTCGATATAGCCTCGTCCTCCATCCATATTTATTGTTTCGCCTTTTATACACAATGAACCTTGAATAGAATGATCCATACTCACTATTCCATGATAGCATTCCATAAAGGGAGCAAAAGTATACGGACCCATGATGCCGGGTGAGTAGAATCGTTTGGACCAGGGCGTATTTCCAGTGAACGTCAATTCACCATGCGCATCAGGGAGTGACAAGCGAATGGCATTAGAATTAAAAAAATTGTTTTCGATTTCTACATGGAATCGATTGCGAGCAGGATGAAATAAGCTGGAATCAAATCGATGATAAACGGCGGTTTTTTTCATTCCATCCAAGACTTGAATAAATGCCTGTGCTTGCCCGTTGTTGTCCATGGCAATACCCGGAATGAAAGCAAAAGCCCGAGTAGCATCGGCATTTACAACTTTAAAGTACCAGCCTTCAAAATACTTTTTCTTCTTCCCCCATCCTTGAAACCGTTCAGGATGAAAAAGAGATTGTAGCTTTTGAATGAAATAAATTTTAGGAAATGGCTCCATGTACTGCCTAAAAATAAGCCATATTTTGGCTACGCCTTTGTTGCTGAAAAAAATGCATGTTTCTCATCGCCGATTTCGCTTTGTTCTACCTGCATTGAAGCTGTAGAAAACCAACCTAAAATATCAACAGGTTTAGCCGGATAATCGAATTGTGAAATGTGATCTATTACAAGGCTCTTCTCTTCTTGATCGAGCTCACTCCAATTGTTGATAATTTCTGCGTATTCCCTTCGGTATTGGTCGACCGATTTATCGAAACTCCGGATGACATCAATATATATAAACTTACCTCTGGGTTTAAGCTTCTTAGCGATTGAACTGAAAAAATTAGATTTCTCTTCGTCTGACAGATGATGGATGACAAAACTGCTATAAATGAGGTCAAATGTTTGAACCTCCGTTTGAATCAACTCCATCATATTTCCCGTTTTCAGCTCAATTGGTATACCTGCAGATTCCAAATTTTTTTTAGAATAGCCGATGGCAACTTCAGATAAATCATACCCCGTATAGCTGGCTACTGGACGGATTTCTAATAGGGGAATAAAGGGACTAGCATCACCACAACCGATATCCAATATAGAGATGGGGTTTTTACTATCAATCTTACGAATCTCTTCAGCAGATAACCGCATAAAAAGATTGTGATGCATAAAATCTGCTTTCACAATTTTCTTATACACATTCCAACTTTTGTCAAACAGGGCTTGCTGTTGAGATAAAGTATCCATCGTTTTAAGCATGAAAATGAATCAAGGATAATAAATCCACTCCTTTGTATACAAAACTTGTATATCGAGCAGGGTCGATACGCAGGTAAATATTTTTTATTGATTTTTCACGAACAAGATCATCGCATACAAAAGGAATAAAGCCTGCTTGAGTTGCTCTTGAGATCCATTCTTCTCCCCGCTCTAATTTTTCAAATCGTGCTTCATCATCATGGGCAATCGGATCAAAAAAGTCATTGCCAAAAAACGTCTTCAACGATCGCTTCTCTTCTTCCTGAAGAGGAAGGGTATTGGTATAATCGTACAGTGCATAGAAATGCTCTATAGCCCTACCCGCTCTTAAATTAAAATCATCTGTAAACGTTGAAACATTGGGCTCGATCAATGTCATGAGGTTAGGAGACAATCTTTTGCAATTGCTAAACAGTACATCCCTTTCTTCCCCCTGCTGAACATGATGCAGGGTCAGGGATGCATTGATGTAGAGAAAATCATGGTCGGCTGGAATTAGCGATAGTATTTGTTCAAAATCCAACTTCTCCACTACCTCATGGAGAAGATGGAAATCAATTGCATAACGAAGGCGTTTTTTTTCATAGGTTAGCAACTGCTCTGAGTGACTCAATGCTTGCTGCATGATGTCCACTCCAATAAGGGTCACTTTTTCAATGGATGGCAGTTCGTTCAATAGCCGCAAGAGTCGCTGCATCTGAACGGATCTCCCTATTCCCAGATCAACAATACAGAGGTGATGACAATCTCTCATTTCCCGCACCAAACATTCATGGGCCATCTGCTGGCTTTCCAAAACCAGGGGAAAGTGGTTGGCCAATATATCGAAGAGTTTGATCTGAGGGATCTCAAATTCTTTCAAATAGGTATTCTGCGCTGATCTTTTCTGAGCATCGCTATTGCGTGATAGCAATGCATTTTCCAACTGCATCAGCAGTTGTTGGTCAGCCGGACCAATGGTATTCGACAGGCGATCCAGTGTTTGTTGGACCAGTTCCCTGGTATGGGCTTCTATCAAAGGATTCGAAATCAATGGCAACATTTAATGATGGATTCAAGGTTGCTGGACGGTGGCGATGATGCGAAGAGGGGCTCCACTGCCTTTGCGGATCTTCATGGGCAAGGCCACTACATACACACCGGTTTCAGGCAATTGATCGAGGTTGGCCACATTCTCAAAGCCGGGCTTGTTGGCACCCAAAAGTATTTGGTGCGTCTTGAAGTCTTTGGATTGTCCATAATCCATGCTGGGCGTATCCAATCCCAATGCTTTGATCTTGCGCTTTTCCACCAGAAACTGTTTCGTGGCTGGATCTACACCCGGGAAATGCAATTCAGGTATCGCCTCATTTCCTCGCTTGGCACTTCCAAAATATTTTTCCCGATCGGGATAGAATTTGCCATAACCGGTTCTGAAAAGAATGATGG
>JAULVY010000025.1:0-5495 GCA_032110825.1 Chitinophagaceae bacterium
TGGAGAAAAGAAAAAGTTGTTGGATATAGCCATGGCAAACGCTCAATTTCATTTGAACGAGTGGAAATCCAAGAGAAGTCTTCATCTAAAACAGGAAACTCATTCCATGGAAGAGGTATTAATGAGCATTCAACAAGCGCTTTATCTTTCAGAAAAGCCCAACCATATCGAATGTTTTGATAATTCTAATTTCCAAGGAAGTTACCCTGTTTCGGCTTTGGTCTGTTTCAAAGATGGAATTCCAAGTAAGAAAGATTACCGGCATTTTAATATCAAAACAGTTCAGGGTATTAATGATTTTGCATCGATGAAAGAAGCTGTAGGAAGAAGGTACAAACGACTTTTAGAAGAAAATCAACCTTTACCTCAGCTGGTTATCATTGATGGCGGAAAAGGTCAACTCTCTGCCGCACAAGAGGCCATTCGTGAAATTGGATTAAGTGGAAAGCTGACACTTATTGGTCTTGCGAAAAATGTTGAAGAGATTTTCTTTACGGGAGATAAAGAATCGCTTAAGCTGGATTACCAAAGTGAAGTCCTAAAGTTTCTTAGAAGAATACGCGACGAAGTACATCGATACGGAGTTACCTTTCACCGCCAAAAACGATCGGCTGGCACCTTTAAAAATGAACTCATTGAAATCAAAGGGATTGGCAGTAAAACTGCAGAAGATCTCTTACGCCATTTTCGCTCGGTTGCACAAGTAAAAAACGCCAGTTTTAACGAACTTGAAAAAAAGGTTGGTGCCAAAAAAGCTCAACTGATCATGAATCATTTTCATGCATAAAAAAGCCGACCAGCAGATCGGCTTTTTCATTTTCTTATTGATACATTAGAATGACCAAAGGTCTTGCTCGAAACTAAAAATCTTGGATTTAATGGCATCGCCCTCCAAAAGCCTCAAAATATCATCCTTGATGTATTGTTTGATAAATAGATCGTAGGGATTTTCAATGCTCGATTTCACAATGTAGCTCGCAAAATAGCGGCTTTCGAAAAGCTCTTCCCAAGTAAGCCTTGCACCTGAATTTTTCCCATTATATACTTCGTAAGTTGATAAAGTTTGTCTAAGGTCAGGATAGTACACCCAAAATATTGGAGACTCGCCCAACACAGTTCCGGTTGACTCATCTACATACGTTTTGATAGGAGCAATGCCTAAAATACGCGTAAACATTCTAGATGACTCTTTATCAAAAATCCATTCTTCCTTCATGCGGTATTTTACAATTTCTTCCGGATTGAATTCTCTGCAAACCAAAGAGTCTTTGTAAATACCTTTTGTACCGTTAGGATCTTTTGCCCAATCAATAACCTGAACAGTATCGCATCGTCCTGCAATCACCTCCCCAACTCTAGCAACAGTCATGGGTGTAGTAAACCTGTCATCTACAGTCGGATCAAATGCAGTTACATCTCCTTTTTTTACTGCTCTCAACAAAATATTAATGAACCGTTGGTTTCCATTATCGTCTTCCGCCTTGTAACGGAAAGGAAGATTCATTTTTTCCCGAATATCAATTTCTCTCCAAACTCTTTCTCTGTACCAAGCATCGTCTTCACGAATATGCTCATATGTTAAAGGAACACGACCAACATTAAGGTTGCGCTCAATAGCAGCATCGTTCCTCAATGAAATACGAACGGAATCAAATGCAAACGGATCCTTAGGGGCTGCTAGGGGTGTTGGGACAGGCTTTACCGTATCTACCGGAACTCCTGTTATGGTAGCATCCAAGATTTGGGTTTCTGCAGCTTGCTTTGGAGCAGGCTTGGCAGTAGTTTTTTTTGTTCCACCGGTGGTGCGCTTGGTCTGAGCTTCAGAACCAATGCTCAACATTGACAAACATAACGCGGCGAAGAAAGTCTTTGTCCAAATCTTGTTCATAGTCATCGATTTATCGATTCATTTATTTCAGGTTATACGACAAACCTGAGTTCAATACTCTGGTTCTTCCGTCTGGCCCCTTTACGGTAATATCCGTGAAAGCGACCAATGCCCCTGGTTTAAGTTTATTGATCAATGTTGCTGCTCCGCCAGTCCAACGGGCACCTCTGTTTTCAACCGGAGCATAATCAGGAATGTCAGCACTCAATGCACCTACTTTGTAACTGATCACTTCAAACGGTGCATCAAATTCAGAATCCTCCAGTTTAGCGATTATGCCCCCCATGGCTTTGAATGAGGCCGATGGAACAGAACCGGGTTTAAGATTCCCTACATATGCTGCAGGATTTGGAAGCTGCTTCACTCGGAAGGCTACCTTACCGGTTGCTTTTCCGCCTACAAGAACGGTAACAGTATGATCACCGAAAGAACCCGGATTGGGTTTTGCGATGTACTGATTGCCACTGGCTTTAGAAATACTACCACCGCTAAATTGTGCAGAAACTTTTTCAGAACCCGCTCCTGCTGTTATGGTTAATGGATTATCCACACCAATGTACAATACATTCATTTTATCGGCTGACACAGCAACACCTGCAGGTGCACCAACGGTATAATCTACTTTCTTTGAAATGGTTTTATTCTCACCCGTATTCGGATCAATAAAACTAACGGTAACATTCATGCTTCTTGCACCCGTTCCTCCAACATTAAACTTGGATTCTGCAACGCCATTTGCATTAACAGCAATACTTCTGCCGTCGATGGTAACTGTAGGCTTTACGTTTGAGTTGAATGCACCTAACCCTGCCAATACGGTCATCTCTTCACCTGGCATCAAATAGGTTGAGTTGGTTCCCACCAAAGGCTCAAACTTATCCAAAACCAACTTAACCGCACCCACTTGCGTTGCGCAAAATGAAGCAGCCAGGTTTTCAGAATTCTTAATGTCATTTTGCAACTTACTCAAAATGGTTAGAGCTGCAACAGTTGGGGTCATGTGAAAATAACTGTTGGTCCAATCTTTTACTTTATCACCAGTCGACAAATTTCCAGCTGCAGATTTAGGAACTTCCAAATTCAATGGAAGTTTATTTCCAATCTCGGCAGCCATTTCTTTATCGATGCCAATTAATTTTTGCTTGAAATCATTCAGTTTGGCGTACAAAGTTGCGCCATTCCCTTTCGTATCAAAATAACGTGTAGCAGCGTCGATATTGTCTTCTCTAAACTCCCCTGTCTCAGGATCTAATTCAGACTCAACTTTCAATGCTTGCTTATGTTGTTCGATGAGGTTGTAAACTTCTGTTGACAGAACCCGAACTTGATCTGCTTTAGGCTTCCAAATTGAAGCTTTTTCTGAGGTTTTGGGGTCCTTAAGCAAGTCCTCCAAATTTGCATAAATACCACTGGTTGAGGTATTCAAAACAGAATTGGATTCTCGCAAACTGTTGTCAACTACCTTAAAGGCATTCAAGATTTCTGCAGACACGTTCAGTGCCAGCAATGCCGTCAATACCAAGTACATGATATTGATCATCTTTTGCCGCGGTTCTTTGGGTAGTGCCATGGTTGATTAAAAATTTTTAGTGTTTGGAATTTTGTTCGGAAGATTAAGCGCGTCCCTGCATGGCAGATAGCATGTTTCCATAAACGCTGTTTAAGCTGCCGAGATTCTTGGCCAACAAAGCAATTTGCTCTTGTGTTTTCTTGGCATCGTCAACACTTCCCTGCATAGCCTGACTTGTTTTTGCAAGGTTGTCGTAAAACGTATTCATTGCCTTGATGTGGTTGCTAGAATCTTGCAATTCCAATTCGTACATTTTATTTAATGACCCTAAATTTTTGGTTAGTGACTGCACTTGCTCATGGAATGCCTTTGAACCTTCAGCAGCTTGATTAAAATGCTGAACGGAACTAGCCGCATGAGTATAGGCTTCTTTCATGTTGCCCAAAGCAACGCTGGCCTCTTTGGTTTTACCGGCAAACTCATTGGTTGCTGCAGTTGCATCAGCAAATGTAGAAATACCTTGAACCGTAGAATTGAGCTTGGTGAAACTTTCATTTAATTTTTTCAACCCATCCGGATTGATTTCTTTTTCCATTAACTTCTTCAACTCATCGTTTGAAGAACCTGGCGTATTTTTTTTCAATGCTTCTGCAACTTCAGCCATTTCATTTCCAGCTGGAGGAAGAAATGCATAAATCAAAAAGATCACCGCTTCTGTTAACAATCCAACAGTAAGCATGACGTCAGCATACGATTTGTGCAGGATTTTAGCCCAAGCACCAAAGATTACCACTGCAGCACCAACGCTCACAACGGTGTTTACCATTTTGTCAAGTGATTTAGATTGTCCGGCCATTTTTTTTATTTTAAAGTGAAAATGAATATTTGGTTAAAGATTACTTCTTGCCTTGCATAGGGGGCAAATCAACTACGCAACGGAATCCCAGATAAGATTTTGTTGTGTCTTGATACTCATAATTTCGTGCACTGTTCTGAAGAAAATACCCTACGTCTTTCCAGCTTCCACCACGCACTACTTTTCGCTTCATCCTAGGAGGATCGTTATCGGTTGCATTCCACCTGATCTCAGGATTCATGTCGTGCTGAAAATTGTATGAACCTTCATAATATAAAGAGGATGTCCATTCGGCTACATTACCTGCCATATTATACAAGCCAAAATCATTTGGCCAGTAGGCATCGGCGCGCACGGTATAGAAGCCACCGTCTTCGGGATAGTTACCACGACCCGGCTTGAAATTAGCGAGTAAACATCCTTTTTTGTTTCTAAGATAGGGACCGCCCCAAGGATAAGGCACCTGAGATCTGCCACCACGTGCAGCATATTCCCATTCCGCTTCAGTAGGAAGCCTAAAGTCAGATTCAGTCATGCGCTTTTTAGCTTCCAAGAATGAGTTTAGGTAATGTGTTCTCCATTCAGCAAACGCAGTAGCCATCTTCCAGCTGATTCCAACTACAGGATAACTTCCGTAAGCTGGGTGTGAAAAATATTTCTTTGAAAGAGGTTCATTGTATGAATATGAGAAATCACGAATCCAAACCAACGTGTCCGGATAAATGACAACATCCTTTTTAACTATAAAATTAGAACGGGGCTTGTCGGCATTCTCTCTTCTTGCCGCTTCTTTATAATCCAGAATTTCGGAATGATAAATAATCTTTTTTGCATCCAACTCTTTGCGACCATTGATGCGATTGTCTGGTGTTACAATCATCGCACTCAACTGCTCTTGTATTTTAGGATCACCCCACTTGATCATCCTAGCTTTTGCCCAATCAATAGCGCTGGATCCATCGGGTGCATTCTTCTTGTAATTAAGTATAGAAGCAGCTATTGAGTCCCTTACCCAATACACAAACATGCGGTATTCATCGTTAGTGATTTCAGTTGCATCCATCCAGAATCCATTGATAGATACTTGTTTATTTCTAGCTGTGAAGGCTTGACTGATATCTTCGTCCGAAGGTCCCATGTGAAATGTACCTGAAGGCACATAAATCATCCCGGGAGGCTTGGGCATGATGTACTTTCCACCTGCCGAAACAGCATGCAATTGACCATCTCCAGATGGACCT
>JAULVY010000026.1:0-9184 GCA_032110825.1 Chitinophagaceae bacterium
AGGTTACGATTGGACTCCCACAGATCGAGTGGTTGAAGCAGGCCGTCAAGCTGATTTACCTGTTATCATTGATTTTGGTGGAGCACGTCCCACACTTTCCATTGAAGAATTATTTATGAAACGTCTGCGCCCCGGTGATATCTATACGCATGCCTATGCCAAATTGGATGGATCCAGAGAAACGATTGTTGATGAAGCTAAAGGAACACTTCAACCTTTTATGCGTGCAGCACGTGAAAGAGGAATTATTTTTGATGTTGGATATGGAGGTGCCAGCTTCAATTATACTCAAGCTATTCCTGCTTTGAAAGCAGGATTTTATCCAACCACAATCAGTACCGACTTGCATACCGGAAGCATGAATACTTCCATGAAAGACCAACTCAGTGTGATGTCAAAATTCATGCACATGGGAATGCCGATCACCGAAGTCATTAAAGCTTCCACCTGGTCTTCAGCAAAAGCCATTAAACGAGAAGAACTTGGTCACTTAAGCATTGGAGCAGAAGCAGACATTACCATCTTGAATATCCGTAAAGGAGATTTTGGCTTTTACGATAAAACAGGATACAAAGTAAAAGGAAATGAAAAGTTTGAATGTGAGGTAACCATTCGTGCAGGAAAAATTGTGTACGACCTCAATGGCAAAGCAGATCCGGTTTACGCAAACTAAGCTTACTGCAATCGATCTTTCAATCTTCGATTTCTCGGCACTTCGTTTGTAGAAATCAATTCTGCTTGATTGCCCCAACTTTGTCTGATGTAATTGAGAATCGATACCAATTGTGCATCACTCAAATACCCATGTGCGGGCATGGCTTCATTGTATCCAACTCCATTCACGGTGATAGGTCCGGATAACCCATGTATAACCAACTGCATCAATCTCCGTTTATCCCCTGTAACCCAATCCGATCCAGCTAGAGGTGGATTTCGCGTTCCATCTCCTTTGCCGTTTAACTGGTGACAAGAAGCGCAATACGTAGAATATAATTTTGCTCCTTCACCCATCATTTTGACGGACAAATTGTCTTTGATGCTATCTGGTGTTTTGATATTGGTTGCATTCATTTTACGCCATTGCATTTTCTTTAATTGCTCTTCACCAAATGCATTTCGGTTTCCCTTGTACATGATTCTCCAAACCTTTCCCTTCTCCGATTCCGTTATATACAATGACCCGTCTGGTCCCTGCGCCAATCCGGATGGCCTATACGCTGCTTCACTTGTAAACACAATCGTATCTACACCAGCAAAACCATCTGCAAATACTTCCCAGGAGCCGGATGGCTTGCCATTCTTAAATGGAACAAAAGCCACAAAGTAGCCCCCTTGGGGATAAGGGGCACGAATGGTAGAACCATGAAAAGCAATAAATGCACCCTGTTTGTAGCGCTCCGGAAATTGATTGCCAGTATAAAATAAAATATCATTGGGAGCAAAATGGCCAGGGAATCCTAACAAAGGCTGATTCACCGTTGCACCCTTGCCCTGCTTCTTACCGTCTCCTTCGTATTCCGGATTCAATAATTTCTTTCCCTGCATGTGATCATAATAATAATAGGGCCACCCTGCATCAGAACCTTCATCTACCCGCAACAACTCCTCAGATGGGAGCAAGGCACTTTGCCAGGATGAATAATACTGTGGCCATGTTCGAAAAAAATCATCTCTCCCATGTTGAACAGCGTACAACGCATTGGCTTCATGATTCCATTCCATGCCCACTATACTTCGAATACCGGTTGCATACCGCTGTCCATCTTTTTGCCGTTGTCCAATTTTATCTTCACTGAATTTCCAAACACCGGCATACTCTTCCAACTCGGGACAAGGCATTTGTCCGGGTGAACCAGGCCTGCGGTCATCAACCTGACAAGCATCTCCCGGAGAACCAAAAGGAACGTACATGTTTCCCTTTCCATCAAATGCAATAGGTTTTGCGATGTGAGAAAAACGACTGCGTCTATAATCATCAACGAGCAAACATTCAGTTGTATCTGTAGGAACTAAAGTGGATGGATTGAGTTTAGTTCGATATACTTCTCCGGCTGTTGCGAAATACAAATACCCTTTGTGTATGCGCATCGCATTACCGTAATTGCCGGTATCAGCGTAATCCCCAAAATAACGAACGATATCAGCCTTACCATCGTTATCGGTATCGCGCAGTGCAACACTTCCTTTTCCCTCTTTATTGGGATTGCGCAATTTCATGTAAATATCTCCGTTGTCGCGCACCGCCAAATGTCTGCCGTAACCAACAGAATCCACTACAACAACCGCTTGAAATCCATCGGGCAGAAATAGACCACCATTTTTGGGATCAGCTTTTGGTGCATTCTGTATCGACTTACCCTGGAATTGGAGAAAAGCAGTGAACAGCAAGACAACAGGTATCCATATTTTTCGAAAGGCAGTCATCATTTATTGCAGAACCTATTTTATTGTTTCAATTCAACAATCATTTCAATTTCAACAGCAATGTTATTGGGCAATGCCACGGCACCAACGGCTGAGCGGGCATGCTTTCCTTTTTCGCCAAACACATCAACCATTAAATTGGAAAATCCGTTCATTACAGCAGGTTGCTGCGTGAAGCTGCCTTCGCAATTTACCAATCCCAATACCTTTACTATTCGGCTAACACGACTCAAATCACCGATATACGACTTGAGCGTAGAAATCAATGAAATACCCGTTAAGCGAGCAGCAGCCTGACCTTCTTCTATTGTCAAATCCTTACCGACTTTTCCCGTTACAGAACCACCCTCGGGCTTATCAGGACCATGACCGGAGAGAAAAATCAAATTGCCTGTTTGAACAGCCTTTACATAATTAGCAATGGGTGCAGTAGGCTTAATCAGTTCAATCCCTAATTTTTTTAATCTTTCCTCAGGTGTGGGTTCTTTGGTTGCAGGAACAAATAAAATACAAACCGGCATTTTGATGTTGATATCGCGCTTTAAATCTATTAATGATCCATTACTGGAATTAAATGAAAACACTTGTACTCTATTTTCATCCCTGCTTCCTACATAAACATAGTTGCCACTTGGATCAAACGAAAAATTACGGGGATGCTTTCCCACGGTTTGATGCAATTTCTTTTTCAATGAGCCATCGGACTGAATAGCAAAAACAGTTAATTCATCACTGCTAACCCGATTGGAAGTCAACAACCATTTACCATCAGGAGAAATATGGATATCTGCACTTCCTTTTGAAGCAGCTGCCGAAGTGTCGGCAGCTAAGCTCTGCTGTAATATAAAATTTGAATTGTTTACTTTGAAAACATCAACCGTACCCGACATTTCATTGATTAAATAAGCATGTGTGCCTTTTGAATTGAAAACCATGTGACGCGGTCCGTTACCTACTTTTACAGCGATGTCGTTGTATTTTTCATCAACAGTACCATCGGCATTTATTTTATGTTGATGAATTCGATCCGTACCTAAATCCACAACATAGAGATGATTGCCATCTGGTGATAAAACAATATTGTGTGCGTGCGGAGCTTGCTGTCGGGACTGATTCACACTTGATCCTTTGTATACGATATGTTGAGCAGCAGGCAAAAGCTTTCCTGCATCGGTTTTAAAAACCGTTAAACTACCCGACCCGTAATTGGCAGTATACACCGTTTTGGAAGCTTCGCGATAGGCAATAAAACAGGGACCACCACCTGGATTGGTTACACTATTCAATTCCTGAAAATTCCCATTCGAAGATGCTTGAAAGGCTACCGTTGATGCTTTACCTCCACCTTCCTCTTTTACAGCATACATCATTTTATGATCGGCAGAAATTGCTAAATAAGATGCGTTGGCACTATTCAATGCATATTTGGGAGTAGCATTACCAGCTCCTCCTGAAAGAGAAAATACTTCAATACCCGGATTGCCGTCTCTGGTATAGGAACCCACCACCAAATCATAATGTGTTGTATCTACTGCAAGGCCCAAAAAAGAATTTAGATAAAAAAGAATGGACAACAACATATAGCTAGGTTTATAATTTCAAAAATTAGTGTTCTCAAATTTTCCCTTGATCACTTGATATACTCGTTGTGTTATTGTCAACTGGTGGCCTTGCATGCCAATACGAAGCCAACAAAGAACCTGTAGTGTTCATTAACGGTCCGAATACCGCCGGAGCGAGACCAACCGTTGCAATCTTTCCCAACTCTTTGGCTATTCCAGATGCCAATCCCGCATTTTGCATACCCACTTCGATACCGATGGTTCTTGAATCGCTTTCATTCAATTTAAATGCACGAGCCGACCAGTATCCTAAAAAATATCCTCCTGTGTTATGAACCAACGCGAGTAAGATGAGTAACGGTCCAATTTTCAATAAACTCTCCCTTCCAGAAGCGGTAATTATCACAATGATGAAAGCAATTCCAGCCATGGAGACAAGAGGCATAGCATCATCCAGCCATTTTACTTTACCTGAGAAAATGCGATTAAAAATAATTCCTGCAGCAATGGGCACCAAAATCATTTTAGAAATATCAATCATCATTTGAATAACATCAATAGAAATAAAAGCCCCTCCCAATAATTCCATTAACAGAGGTGTGATAAATGGAGCAAGCAAAGTAGTTATGGATGTTATAGTGATTGATAATGCTAAATTGGCTTTTGCCAAATACGAAATAACATTAGAAGCCACCCCACTCGGAGAACACCCAACTAAAATAATACCAGCAGCAATTTCGGGTTCAAACCCACTGACGTTTGCTAGTGCGAATCCCAGTAAAGGCATTATCGCAAATTGACTTATCACTCCGATAAAAACACCTTTGGGATTTTTAACAACACCTACAAAATCATTTATACTCATGGATGTTCCCATTCCAAACATGATAACTTGCAATAAAGGAACGATTAACGTTGACAATTTAAAATTACCCCAGGTTAAAAACAAGTGAGGATAATATAAAGAACATACAACAGCCGTGATAATCATTGCCGTGTAGGTATATCCTTTTAGCTCTTCGGATCCTCTAAATCCTATCCCCAATAAAAATATAGTAGCGATAACAAACGGACCTGTTTGATCAGCCTTGCCGGCTATATAGAGAAAGAAAGCAATTAACAAGGAAACTACTGCACTATAATAGCAGCTCTTAAAGAAAACACTCTTTTTCAATTGGCAATGATTTCGTCAAAAATTCACCAACAAGATAACAAGAATTTTATAGAACCGCCCTAATACCCTTCCTCAAAATTTCATCTATTTTCCCTGTCAATTGATCTACCAAATTACCCTGTTTAGAAAGATCGATTCCCCAGATATCAATATCTGAGAGTATAGAAGAAACAACTGATTTAGTATTGTTGTTATTCCAATGCCGTACAAACCGTTCTGCCTGACTATCCGTAAACGGAAAACTGGTTTCTGCGTTTTTGAAATAAAATATCTCCTCCTCTTTTTGAAGACGCATGCAAATTATGAACGATGCTAATCCAATCAAGATACCGTTGGATAATTCTGAATTTTGATCTAACCTTTTGAGTATAAGCGGTAAATTCCGCATACGCATTTTGGAGCTGAATTGTGCTGAGATACTTTCCCACTTATGCTCAAGAAATGGATTTGAAAATCGATCTAAAACACGATTGGCAAAAGCAATCAGCTCTTCACGAGAGATTTCATGATCTTGAACAAGGGGAACGATTTCATTCAATAGTAACGACCGAATGTATTTCGATACATCCGGATCCTGCATTGCATCTTTTACATAGGTGCACCCAGATAGTAAAGCTACTCCACAACTAAAGGTATGAGTGCCGTTAAGTAACCTCAACTTGATTTCTTTGAACTTGCGAATGGAAGGGACTACAACACAGGTGTTGTCGATTTGCGCAAAAGAGAGTTTATCAATAGGTATAGACGAACTCGCTTCAATCGCCCATAAACCGAAAGGCTCTGACATGATCATGAGTTCATCCGTATATCCTAATTTATTTTCTTGTTCGTGTTGAAGATTAGGATTCATTTTACCCGGAACAATGCGGTCGACCAATGAATTGCAAAAGAAATTGTATTGGACTACCCATTGAATAAATTCAGATGATAGTTTATTATGTGCTGCTAAATCCAAAACAACAGCCTTCAACTTGGATCCATTATCATCAATCAATTCTGTTGGCACTATGACCAATCCCTTATCCGTATCTCCTTTAAAATGCATAAATCGATGATATAATACAGCAAGTAGCTTCCCTGGAAATGAATCAGGAGCACCCTGCTTGTGAATATCATCATCAGAAGCTACAATACCCACCTCGGTGGTATTGGATATGATAATTTCTAAATCGGTACTCTCGGCTAGTTTGAGTATATCGCTCCATTGCGTGGAAGCTTGTATAACGCGACTAATAGAAGCATTCACCACCGAGCGATCAATCAGATTTTCTCCTTCGATTCCTTTGAAACAAACAGTATATAATCCATCTTGGTTTTCATAAGAATCTGTAGAACCTTTTGAAGTAGATTTCACTACTGCAATGCGACCGCAAAAAATTCCTTTTCGATTGGCATCATCGATAATCTGATCAGGCAAACCTCTGAGTAGTACGCCAGTTCCAAATTGCAATACTTTTTCTGGATACGATAATTGATCTTGAGTAGGAAGAATTAAATCTTTGTTTGACCTAAGTAGATCCAGAATCTTTTTTGAAAGTTGCATATTCCTCCTTTTCCCTTTTGATTAGTCGGCAACAGGCAAACCCAATACCCATCGAACCCAGTTCTCTGCAGCGGGATAATTTTGAAAATCAGAAGGAAGTCGTCTTCCATCAATGTACTCATTGTAGATCCAAGGATCACCTAATGCAAAAACTCGTCCTTTTCCATAAGGAGAAACAGCCATAATAACCTTACCATTTTTCTCAACAATTGATTTAGCGGGAGCGGATAAAGTGAGCGTACTAAGCTCTTTGATGAAAAGCTTTTTTGTGCTTCCAAATACACCCTCATTTCCATTTGTGAAGACGGCTCCCAAATCAAACACATCTTTCGGAACGGTATTGAATATCACCTGATCAAAAACAATTCCAAATTCCTTTGCCAATTGGTTGAAATGTAAAAATTCTGCATTCACGGAATCATTCCCCAGCAAAACCAACGTTCCTCCCTTTTCCACCCAGGCTTTTATGTTTTGAATATCTACATCAGCAATGTAATTGGGTTTTGCAGTTTCCCGCTCAGTATCGGGATCAACTATAATATAAACATCACTTCCAGCGAGATTATTGGCATGTGGTGCTTCGTGAAGTGTAGAAAGTTGGGCACCATAGCGATTGAAAAGATGTCCGAGAAAATGATATCCGTTGTTGTCTCGTTCACTCCATACATAATGCCATTTTTCCATCTTCCCTGTTGCATCTTTCCTCCACTCGCTGTTGAAATAATTATCCAACATCACCTTCTTTCCCTTTGCTAATTCTTTGTACTGCCCATATTCCATTTCAGCTGCACATTGTATAAATGTGCCCAATAGCAATGCCGAATCAGCACCTTTTAAAACAAGCTTTCCCCCTACATTCGAAACAAAATTCTGTTGTATTCCTTGATATCCTTTTTGAGCAAATTGGTATTTATCCTTTGGCACATATTCCATTCTCGAAGCTTTTGCGATGGTGTAGGTCAACATACACGAAGCCAACGCTTCGGGGTAATTGGTTTTTTGGTTGGGTAAATTGGGTATATCGTACCATACTCCAGCCTTTGAATCTTGCACCTTTAGCAATGCATCCACCAAGCGATTTAAGATTTGAATCAATTCGTTTCGCCTGGGATGATCAAGTGGAAAATAATCCAAAACATCAACCAAGGCCATCCCAAACCAACCCAAGCTTCTCCCCCAGAAATGCGCAGATGCTCCAGATTTTTTATTTGTCAATACTTGACCTCTGCTCTCATCCCATCCCTGGTAAAGCAATCCCGTTTTAGGATCTCGTACGTTCTTTTCCATCAAACTGAACTGATGGGCAATATCATTGAACAAAGAATCTTCGTGAAACAACATGGCGTATTCGGCTAAAAAGGGTTGAGCCATGTACAGTCCATCCAGCCGCATTTGATGCGGATATATCTTTTTATACCAATATCCTCCTGCCGAGGTTTTGGGGTGCGATATCAGTTGCGTTCGCAACTGGTCTGCTGCTTTCTTGTATTTGTCTTTTCCCAGTACACGGAATAACGTAAGTAATGATTTGCCATTGTTGATGTGATCGAGGTTGTATTCATCCAGACGATACCCTTTGATATTCCCTTCATTGGAAATAAAAAAATCCATCGATTGTTGGATGTAATTAAAATAGGTTCGATTTCCAGTAGACAACCAAGCGGCATCAACTCCTTTTAAAATCACTCCTTGATCGTATCTCCATTTGGCGCAGGGATCGTTTCCAATCGAAAACGAATCCGGCCACATATTGATCGCTGTTTTTACAGCTTGCTCACTTAAGGGTACAACAGTTTGCGCTTGAGCAGTGGATATGTGTAATGCAATGATGAACAACAATCGAATTGCAAATTTCATATGTGTTCGTTTCTAAGTATAATTTGAAAGATACAATTTTATGTCCTTCGGTTTATTCGTTTTAAATTGGGAACAGGTTTTACAAATTAAATAGTTTTACCCATGACGAGAATAGCTTTTGAAGAAATGCATCAAACCATTGCAGCGGCTTTTGTAAAAGCAGGAATGTCCAAAGAAAAAGCAGATGCATGCGCTAAAATTCATACAGAGTCGAGCAGAGACGGCGTGTATTCTCATGGGTTAAATCGGGTAGAGCGATTTGTCGACTATCTCTTAAAAGGCTGGGTTAATCCTCACGGTGAACCCGAGCTGGAAAAAGATTTGGGTGTTTTACAGGTATACAACGGCAATATGGGTCCGGGTATACTAAACGCGCAATTCGCCATGAGTAAAGCCATGGAATTAGCAAAGAAAAATGGAATTGGATTGGTTAGTTTAAACAATACCACCCACTGGATGCGAGGAGGCAGCTACGGATGGCAGGCGGCTGATCAAGGATATGCAGCCATGTTGTGGACCAATACCGAATCCTGTATGCCGGCTTGGGGTGCCAAATCAACTGGAATTGGAAACAATCCCTTCATCATTGCTTTGCCGAGAAAAAATGGGAACCTCGTATTGGAT
>JAULVY010000027.1:0-4546 GCA_032110825.1 Chitinophagaceae bacterium
AAAATTTCCTGAGCCTGCACTGCTTGCTAAAACAGATTTTGAAACCCTGTTCCCCTTAATCAAAAGCATCTCCTACCCCAATAATAAAACCAAACACCTTATTGGCATGGCCAACATGCTGATGGATGAATTCGAAGGAAAAGTACCTATGACGGTAGAGGAATTGATCAAACTTCCAGGAGTTGGAAGAAAAACAGCAAACGTAATCACATCTGTAATCGACAATCAGCCGAACATGGCTGTCGATACCCATGTTTTTCGAGTTTCCGCCCGGTTGGGATTAACCCAAAAAGCAAAAACACCATTAGCAGCAGAAAAACAATTGATTAAATACATCCCAAAGGAACTGGTTCACAAAGCACACCATTGGTTGATTTTACACGGGAGATATACTTGCTTAGCACGAAACCCAAAATGCACGGAATGTGGGTTGAAGGGGATGTGTACGTATTACAAGTTGTAGGTTGTGGGTTGTAAGTTGTGGGTAATAAAACCTACAACTCATAACCTATAACTCACAACCCTATTGCATGGACAACCCATCAATACTTCCATATTGACGAATGCGATCTACAGAACGCTTAGAGGGACTAAAACTGATGTTTTTTAAGGCGTCGAAGCCTTCTTTGATCATCAGATACTGTTCTTTTATGGCAGGATTACTTTCTACGAAGGAGATAAAATTCTTACTTTCTTCAGGCGACATTTCGTTGTAGAGATAACGGATCATTTCTTCACTATTTAATTTGCTCATAATCAACCTTTTATCAATTAAAAAAACTGACAAAGGATACGGGGATTTAACGATTGTTGATAGGATAGTGAATGGATCGTAGATCAATATGCAAGGGACCTACACTTCTAAAACGCAAAGCCAAACAAATTATTGCATAATCTAATTTGTTACATCACTATGTAGGTTACTTCTCTTTAACGAGATAAACATCCTCATTTTCCCGTCTCATCAAATATTGCTCTCGAGCTACTTTTTCCAACCAAAGGGGGTCTTTTTTGATCAAATCTACTTCGGTTCTGGTTTTATCGATTTGCTCTTGGTAATATTTCTTGTTGTCTTTCAGCTCACTCAAATCTTTGCGGTAGCCCAAGTGGAGAAACAAATTGTTGTGATCAAAAAAAAGCATCCACCCAATGAAAAGAATAGTGGCAATTAAATATTTGTTTTTAAACAGACGGAGGGCTTTCATACGTTCCGTGAAATTACAATAATATTCACTTCCGCACTCCCCTGTTCTATTCTGTATCTTTGCCGCTCAATGGAAAAATCCAACTTTGTTGATCAAATACGTGTTTTTTGCAAAAGCGGACACGGTGGTGCAGGCAGCAAGCACTTCATGCGTACAAAATTCAATCCCATGGCCGGTCCCGATGGAGGCGATGGCGGTAGAGGCGGTCATATTATCCTAAGGGGAAATAAAAACCTCTGGACCCTCCTCCACCTGAGGTATTATAAAAATGTCATTGCCGAAAACGGTCAGGGTGGAAACAAAAACAACATGACCGGCAAAGACGGCAAGGATATTATTATTGAAGTACCACTGGGAACTGTAGCTGTGGATGAAGAAACCGGAAAAAAAGAAGTTGAAATCTTGGAAGATGGCCAAGAGTTTATCTTCTTAAAAGGCGGTCGCGGTGGATTGGGCAACAAAAATTTTGCTACCCCCACCAACCAGGCTCCTGATTATGCTCAACCCGGAGAACCCGGAATTGAAGGCTGGAGGGTTCTAGAACTCAAAGTGCTGGCAGATGTAGGATTGGTGGGGTTTCCAAATGCTGGAAAATCAACCTTACTGTCTTCCATCACAGCTGCTAAACCCAAGGTGGCCGATTATGCATTTACCACACTAACACCGCAATTGGGGATGGTAGAATACAGAGATGGAAGATCATTCTGCGTGGCCGACTTGCCCGGTATTATCGAAGGCGCAGCAGAAGGAAAAGGATTGGGCCATCGATTCCTCCGTCATATCGAACGCAACCCTGTTTTGCTTTTTTTAATTCCGGCCGACAGCAGCGACCATAAAAAAGATTACGAAATACTCAGAAATGAACTAAAAGAATACAATCCGGAACTCCTAGATAAAAAATTCATCATCGCCATCTCCAAAAGCGATATGCTAGACGATGAACTGAAACAAGCCATCGAAAAAGAACTTCCTAAAAAAATTCCACATCTGTTTATCTCATCTGTATCCGGAACTGGATTGCAGGAATTGAAAGATTTGCTTTGGAAGGAATTGCAGTAAGAGTTGTGGGTTGTGTGTTTTGAGTTAAATCACCACCCCGTCAGCCTTCGGCTGCCACCCCTCCTTAGAGGAGGGGAAATTAGAAAACAGTTTTGAGTTAATTCCAAAGACTCCCCTCCTGCAAGGAGGGGTGGATACCGAGAGGGCAAAGCCCGAACGGTAGACGGGGTGGTGATTCAACCCAAAACTCTAAAGAAGCTCCCAACTCACTCCCCCATCCTTCTCATCCTTTAATTGAATTCCTGCTTGCAACAATTGATTGCGGATTTTATCTGAAGTGGCGTAATCTTTTTTGGATCGGGCATCTTTGCGGATCTCTGCAATCAACTGCAATACTGCTCCCAGGTGTTGATTGTCTTGTTTTCTCTCTTCCTTCAGTCCGAAAATATCTTCCAAATAAACCTGAAATTTTTCTTTCATCAACTGAAGGGTTTCCGACGAAAGCGCTTTTTTACTTACAAGTCCATCTTTGATTGAATTGATCACAGGAACCAATTCAAACAATCCGGCCAATACTTTAGCTGTATTGAGATCATCGTTCATGTCGGCATCAAGCGCATTCAATAGATCTACACATTGCTTTTCCAATGCAGCATCGTCCGCCGAATGCTTTTCAGCAACCTCTAATTTTTTCAATTGTACATGTGCATCCCACATCCTCCTCAATCCACGTTCAGCAGCCTGCAAAGCTTCATTACTAAAATCCAACGTACTTCTGTAATGCGTTTGCAGAATGAAAAACCGCACGGCCATCGGAGAATAACCCTGCGTTAAAATTTCATGAGATCCAGAAAATAACTCACTCAACTTGATCACATTATTATAGCTCTTCCCCATCTTTCTTCCGTTGATGGTGATCATGTTGTTGTGCAACCAATAGCGTGCCGGAATCTTGTGATTGCACACTGCGCTCTGCGCGATCTCGCATTCGTGATGCGGAAACTGCAAATCCATTCCGCCACCATGAATATCAAACTCCTCCCCCAAATATTTGGTACTCATCGCAGAGCATTCGATATGCCATCCGGGAAATCCAATCCCCCAGGGACTTTGCCAACGCATGATGTGCTCAGGTGCTGCATTCTTCCACAAAGCAAAATCTTGTTTGTTTCTTTTTTCATCTTGCGACTCAAGCTCTCGAGTCGTTTCCATCTGCTCCTCTAAAACTCTACCGCTGAGTATGCCATACTGCATCCCCTTGGCACCAAAATCACGATGGTATTTTTCTACATCAAAATAAACGGATCCATTCACCACATAGGCATAGCCATCTGCAATGATGCGTTCAATCATTACAATCTGCTCTACAATATGTCCCGTCGCTGTAGGCTCAATACTCGGCTCCTGATTGTTAAACTCGCGCATGGCCCAATGAAACAAATTGGTATACTTCTGAACCAATTCCATGGGCTCTAATTTCTCCAATGCTGCTTTCTTGGAAATCTTATCCTCGCTTTCTCTTCCTTCCTCTTCAAAATGTCCCGCATCGGTGATGTTGCGCACGTAACGCACCTGATACCCTAAGTGCTTCAAATAGCGAAAAACAATATCAAAGGTGATAAAGGGACGAGCATGACCTAGATGACTTTCACCACTCACGGTTGGTCCACATACATACATCCCTACTTTACCTGGAAGTATAGAAGTGAATGGCTCTTTTTTTCTAGTGAGTGAGTTGTAGAACTGCAAAGAAGACATAGGCCTGTTTATGGCTGCAAAGATAGACAATGACCGCCTATTTTATTTGGATATCCGCAACCAGATAGGCATGATCAGAAAGTCGCTCTTCTCCTCGCTTAAACCAAGTAGTGGTCATCTTAGGATCATGAAAAATATAATCAATACGAAGGGTTGGAATTTTTTGTAGTAGAAAAGAAAACGAACTGGTAAACGTAGCTCCCAATCCAAACCCTTTCTCCAAAAACGAATCACGGTGCTCACCCCGAATCACTGAATACGCATAGGAACCAGGCACATCATTAAAATCTCCACATACAATAGTTGGATATGGAGACTTGCTGATTTTATCAGCTAAAAAATCAGCCTGTATACCATGCCAGTAAAATGTATTCCGCATTTTTTTCAACAGAAGCTTGGATTCCGACGCACTTCTGGATTCTGTTCTAACATCTTCAATGGTCTTGTACTCTCGGGAGCCAAATCCAAAAGAACGCAGATGAATAGAATAAACACGCACCGTATCTCCCTCAACCAACAGATCTGCGTATACGCTGGGCTCTGAATGATCGCCCTCTTCAGGTGGATACGGAATCACACCTCCT
>JAULVY010000028.1:0-21016 GCA_032110825.1 Chitinophagaceae bacterium
ATCAAAGAAATAAGGATTAGTACAAACGGCTTCATGGTAAAAACGAATTTAGAAGAATCAAGTTATTGATTATCCTTCTATGTAAAAAATTGATTTGATGGCCTGCCTGAGGCAGGGCAAACCCACAACTTACAACCTATAACATACAACGCCTATCAACTAGGAAGTTTTTCCCTGAATTTACCATATACCCAAGTACCCAAGATGGCAGATAGAATTGTTACTGCAACAACAGTAGCTCCATATCCCAATTGTGCAAACAAAGGACCCGGACAAGCTCCAGTCATCGCCCATCCAAAACCAAAAAGCAAACCTCCATATATTTGTCCCTTGTTGAAGGTTTTTTCGGGAAACTGAATTTCTTCACCCCGTATGGTTTTGATCTTTAATTTTTTAATCAGAAAAACAGAGATTGCTCCAACAACTACTGCAGATCCAATTACACCAAACATATGGAAACTTTGCAGTCTAAACATTTCCTGAATTCTAAACCAGGAAACCACCTCGGATTTGATTAATATCGTTCCAAATAGAATACCAAAAGCTAGATATTGTAGATTGTACCATCCTGGAAGTTTTTTTTCTTCCACATTCACACAGATAGCATCCAACGAACGTACTTCGAAATCTGTATTGGTATCTTTTATTTTATTGTCCATGTTAGAATAGATTAAAGTGAGAGAATAAGGGGAAGAATCAAATTCGCCATTATGAAACCACCTGCCATAAAGGAAATGGTAGCTATAAGAGAAGGTAATTGAAGATTGGATAATCCCATGATTGCATGTCCCGATGTACAACCACCAGCATAACGGGTACCAAATCCAACAAAAAACCCCCCCACAACCATCAATAAAAATCCTCGCGGCGTGCCTAGTGATGGCCAATTGAATAAATCCATGGGAACCAAATTGCTATAGTCATAAACCCCATATCCGGCAAGTTCATTTACTAAATCGGGATGAACAACCATGGGAGCATCGTTTTTCAAATACATAGCTGTTAATAGTCCCCCTAAAAAAATACCAAAAACAAAAAAGAGATTCCAGATTTCTTTTTTCCAGTCATATTGGAAAAATGGAATTTTTGCTGGCATACATGCTGCGCATACGTGTCTTAATGATGAAGAAATACCTAGCGACTTATTCCCAAATATCAGCAAGGTGGGTACCATTAGTCCAATCAAGGGACCTGCAACATACCAAGGCCAGGGTTGTTTGATCAATTCAATTAAACTCATTTTATACTGTTTATGTCGTCAAAAATCCGGATAGATCTCTTCATTGTTTGTGATAATTGTCACAACCGCATTGAAGTTTATTCAGCTCCTCGCCAAATGATGGCATTCCTTTCCATAGCAATGAGGTTGTTTTTTTCCATTTTTTTCAATAGTCTGGAAACAACTTCTCTAGACGAATTGATATCGTGTGCAATTTGTTGATGCGTTAATGTAATGGTCTTTCCACTTGCTTTTACCTGTCTTTGTAAATACCATTCCAATCGCTCATCCATATTTTTAAACGCAATCTGATCAATAACAGTCAGTAGTTCTTCAAAGCGGTTTCTATAGGTCTCAATAACAAAATGATACCAGCTTGTGAATGTGCTCATGAGAACATCCATATGCTGAATGGGGATCATGATCACTTCTGTATCTTCTGTGGCTACTGCCATTATGGTACTGGTCTGACTTCTGGCCATGCACAACATGCTCAGTGCGCATGCATCCCCTGGTTCAAGGAAGTACATAAAGAACTCCTCGCCATCTTCACCTTCTCGATACAGTTTGACTGTACCATTTACGATCAACATGGCATATTTAAAATACTGTCCGGGTTTCATCAAAATTTCACCGGACTCCACAGTTCTTTGTTCTCCATGTGTATGGATGTATTCTGCTAACGGAAGATCAAACAATGGAAATACACGAACCAGTTCTTTGGCATCCATTTGAGTCATGATAGTAAATTACAACGTTTCGATTATCTGCCCATGTAAACCATGAGAATTTGTACATCGCTTGGGTTAATCCCTGAAATTCTAGATGCTTGTCCCAATGTTTTGGGTTTTATCTTTTTTAATTTCTCTCTCGCTTCGTTGCTGATGGCCTGTACCTTTTCAAAATCAAAGCTCTGCGGTATTTCCAATTCTTCCATTTGCGAAACACGCTCTACCATCTCTTTTTCCTTTTCGATATAAACGGCATACTTCATTTGAATTTCTGCCTGTTCCATATCTTCACGATTGTACTGATCAAATTCTTTCCGAACAACTTCAACATGATCCAACATGTGGCCTGCGCTGATACCCGGACGAAGAATCAATTGCGATAATTTTTGTTTTTGCTGCAGAGGTGCGGTTCCCACTATTTCAAAAAATGAATTCATGTTTTCGGGATCAACCGAAACATCATTGAATTTTTTTATGATGGAATCAATGTTCTCTTTTTTGGATTTCACTTTTTGATAGCGCTCTTCGCTTGCCAATCCCAAATCGTATCCAATTTCAGTCAATCGCAAATCTGCATTGTCTTGTCGCAACAAGGTTCTAAACTCCGCGCGTGATGTAAACATGCGGTAAGGCTCTTCTGTTCCTTTTGTAATCAAATCATCAATCAATACTCCAATATAAGCTTCACTCCTTTTTAATACCAGCGGTTCTTTTTCAACTGCGTTTTTATGCGCGTTTATACCTGCCATCAACCCCTGACAAGCTGCTTCTTCGTATCCGGTGGTACCATTGATTTGTCCCGCAAAAAATAAACCAGCTAAATGCTTGGTTTCCAATGAGTAGTGCAATTGATGGGGCGGAAAATAATCGTATTCAATCGCATACCCCGGTCTGAACATACGCACATTTTCAAAGCCTGGTATTCTTATAAGTGATTGATATTGAACATCTTGTGGTAATGAAGTTGAAAATCCATTCAAATATATTTCAATGGTATTCCATCCTTCAGGCTCTACAAATAGTTGGTGCCTATCCCGATCAGAAAATCGATTGATCTTATCTTCTATGCTGGGGCAGTAGCGCGGACCGGTTCCTTCAATTCTGCCGGCAAACATGGGACTTCTATCAAAGCCTGTTTTGAGGGTATCGTGAACATCTTGATTTGTGTATGCAACCCAGCAGCTCTTTTGTTGCTCCGGCTTAATTCGCTCAAAATCGAGATACGAAAACCCAGTAATCTCCTCATCTCCTTTCTGCTCTTCCATTTTGGTGTAATCCAAACTTCTTCCATCTATTCTTGGAGGAGTTCCTGTTTTGAGTCTATCGCTTTCAAATCCCAATCCAACCAGCTGCTCGGTAATTCCCGTTGCTGAACGCTCAGCCATCCTACCACCTCCAAATTTTTGCTCTCCGATATGAATAACACCATTTAAAAATGTTCCGTTTGTTAATACAACCGATTTAGCCTCAATCTCATTTCCCATTCCCGTTACAACACCTCTAACCCTACCATCCTTTACTAGAAGTCCCATTACCATATCCTGATAAAAATCTAGATTGGCGGTACTCTCTAAAAGCTCCCTCCAGCGTTGAGAAAAAAGCATACGGTCGCTTTGCGCCCTGGGACTCCACATCGCGGGTCCCTTTGAACGATTCAGCATCCTAAACTGAATCATAGTTTGGTCCGTAACAATTCCTGAATATCCCCCCATGGCATCTATCTCCCTCACAATCTGCCCCTTGGCAATTCCTCCCATGGCCGGATTACAGCTCATTTGAGCTATGGTTTGGAGGTTCATGGTAACCAAAAGCGTTCTACTCCCCATGTTAGCTGCCGCTGCCGCTGCCTCACAGCCGGCATGCCCTGCACCCACTACAATCACATCATATTTTGGAAACATGGTGCAAAGATAGAAAGGAGTTTTGGGTTTTGGGTTGTGGGTTTTGAGTTTTAGGGATGTTCCACGTGGAACATTATCTACACCCCAAAACCTGAACTAGAACACTACGCTGTTCGAAGAGATGAGATTTGATGGAAACTCCCATCAATAGGTGATTGGGATTCAAAATGTTCTTACGATGCCCTAGACTCTCTACCCCAATATCAAACAAAAGCATAATTAAAGCAAGCAACCCATCGTTTTTGCCCGTATATATATTCTCTGAAGCACATTTCCTGATCCCAAACCTCTGCATTCTAGAGGAAAAGCCTGTTCCATCCGACCCCATATGAGATATCGGAGCACTTCTTTGAGATAAATCATTCGCATGCTCCATAGAGGCTTGCCTTAAAAACAGATCAAACGAAAACATAGGGATAGATTTCAAATTCCTTAACTCCAGCTTTAATGACTCGACCTCCAATCCGTTAACCTCCGGGAAATTTGCGGTGAAAGGAATTATTATTTCTGTTAAGAATTTATTTGGGTACTTTCTAACATAACAGGACCAATAAAAAAATGCTTTTTCATTTTCCGTTAGGCCCTTTCCCCTTAGCTCTCTCTCAACATGTTTAAAAACGACTGAATCAACCGGGCAATTATGTGCAAAATCTTTGTCCTCTATTTTAAAATTGCCCTGGGAGAATATAAAGAGCGGGGTGAAAATCAGTAAGAGCCAACTATGTTTCACGTGGAACATTATTTTGAGCTGAAATACTTACTTAATAGCTTGTTTTCCTCTTCCCTCATGATGGATTTCTGCTGCTTTGACTTATCCTTGAATCCTGCAAGATGTAAAAACCCGTGAAAAAGAACCCTATGCAATTCCTTTTGATATGTTGATTGGTGCAACGCTGCATTTTCCTTAACTCGATCTATGCTGATATAGATTTCTGCTTGAAGAAGGGATTGGGTTTTGTCAGAAAGGTCAAATGTGATAATATCCGTGAAATAATCGTGCCCCAAGAACGACTTATTGATAGAAAGAAGGTATGGGTCGTCGCAAAATATAATATTGATGCATTCTACTTCTTTCTTATGCTCTTTCATCATTTTTAAAAGAAAAGACCTGAGCTTGTTTCTGCTTTTTAATACCGAAGTAGGTGATTCAAAAAAAAATTGAATTCGTTTCATACAGATCAGGAATAAAAGTACAAGAATTCCGCTGAAGGGAAGTAGCTTTGCCGCTCCTACATCAGCAATTATGGAGAAAAGACTTTCAAAGCTAGAAGCTGGACAAAAAGGAACGATCCTTTCAATAGAAGACGATGAGTTGGTATTGAAATTAATGGAAATGGGATTTATTCCAGGAGAAGATGTTGTGGTTGAACAGATAGCTCCACTCGGGGATCCAATATCTGTTATGGTTGCTGGATATCAGGTAAGCCTTCGTATCAGCGAAGCTGAAGCTGTGGTTATCGAATTTATTTCATAATACTTTGATTTTCAATTTTTTATGAAAATTGGGTTGTATTTTGGCTCTTTCAATCCCATTCACAATGGGCATTTGATTATAGCTAATTATTTTTTGCATAATACAGACCTTGAAAAAGTATGGTTCGTTGTATCGCCACAAAATCCCTTTAAGCAAGATTTCAGTTTGTTAAATGAATACCACAGGTTGTTTTTGGTACAAAAAGCAATTGAAGGTGAAAGAAACTTAAAAGCAAGTGATATTGAGTTTAGTTTACCCAGGCCCTCATACACCATTGATACGCTTACCTACTTAGATGAAAAATTTCCTCAACATGAATTTTGTGTGATTATGGGTTCCGACAGTTACCAAAATTTAGAAAAGTGGAAAAACGGTGATCGAATCAAAAAAAATTACAACCTCTATGTGTATGAAAGAAGAGGGTTCCCGGTAGAAATTCAAAAGAGCAAGAGCAATATTGTACTGCTTAAGGTTCCTCTACTAGACATTTCAGCCTCACTAATACGTAAAATGATCAAAGAAGAAAAATCAATACGATACTTAGTCCCGGATAGTGTGATGGAAGAAATAATTAGTGCTGGATATTATAAATAATACATACCGAAGCCAAGTAGCAAACAAAACGAAACCACAACGGGTGCTGATATGCGAGTAAACGTAAGGGCCACAAAAGTTCCAATCCATACAAAAAAGAAAATAAAAGAATCAAGGTTGAATTGATTCAATATGGGTACAGTAACATCTTTCGTTAAGTAAACAAGGCTGGCTATCATGATACCCACAACAGCGGCATTAATACCCGACATTATTTTTTGTAAAAAAGAATACCGGTGTAAATTTTCCCAAAGAGGATAAAAGAAAACAACCAATAAAAAACTAGGAAGAAAAATTCCAACGGTGGCAATCAAACTACCCAAGAATTGATAAGCTACACCTCTTTCGCTCATTGCTAAACCTCCCACATAACTCGAAATAGAAAAAGTCGGACCCGGTATGGCGCGTACAAGTCCAGCCCCCGTTAAGAAATTTTGCTTCTCTATTTTAATTGCATTTTGATTTGTATTCAAAACTCGATTGGTAGCGGGACGAACCGTGTATTGCTCATACATCACTGGAATTAAAACATCCGCACCCCCAAAAACAAAACTTCCAAATCGATACATATTTTCAAATAAATTGAAAGGTGTTCGATTTGGCCAATTGTTTTTTCTGGCAGATTCAGATAGGGTAGCCGCAGTAACAAAAAAGAAAAGAAATAATCCAAAGGGTAGCCAAAAGGGTTTACGTTGTTTCCATGTTCGTTTCTCTTCAGACTTCTTTTCAATTATACTCCCCAAGAAGCCTCCAAAAATAAGGACGGCCGGAAATACCCATGGAGACTTAAAAAACGAATACGTTAATACAGCAGAAAGAAGTAAAATGATTCGAGAAATAAAACCGGTATTTAACTTTAGCGTTTTTATGGCTGCAAATGCAAGAAACCCCAAGGCCATGGGTTTGATATACGTAAATACAGTCAAAACAGACGGTTCAGAACGTGCAACTAAAAACGAAAGAGCGGTCATGATACAGAAAGCAGGAAGCATCCAAATTAAAAGCGTTAACAGCGCCAATTGAACACCGCCTCTCTTAAATCCAATAAGGGTAAGTGTTTGTGTAGAAGTTGCCCCCGGAAGAAGCTGACAGAAAGCATTGATATTTATTAAGTCCTTTTCTGTAAGGTCTCTTCGTTTTTCAACAAAAGTTTTAAGCATCATTCCCAAATGACCTTGCGGTCCGCCAAAGGCCGTAAGGCTATGCCAGAGGACAGCCCTTAAAAAGGGTATATGCCTTTTGAGTATCAATCTATTTTTTTAACCCTATTTCTTTTAGTCGCTCATCTAAATACTGACCAGCCGTATAATCTTCATACAACTTGGAGTGGTTTTCATCTACACAAGAAGGTAGGCACGCCAAAGACATATTGCTCTGGGGATGAAGAAAGAAAGGCAACGAAAAACGTGAAGTATGCCACCGTTCTCTTGGGGGGTTTACCACGCGATGGGTTGTGCTCTTCAATTTATCGTTGGTTAACCGTTGAAGCATGTCACCGACATTAACCACAATTTCATCGGGACCAGCTTGAACGGGCGACCATTCGTTTTGCTTGGTAAATATTTCCAAGCCTTCGGCAGAAGCTCCAACCAACAACGTAATCAAATTAATATCTTCGTGCTGTTCAGCGCGAATAGCTGATTGGGGTTCATGAAGTATTGGAGGATAATGAATAGCACGAAGGATGCTATTGCCCATATCGATATGCGAGTTAAAATAGCCTTTATCAAGCCCTAAGTGTAACGCTATTGCGCTCAATAAAGCTCCTCCTGATTTTTCAAATGCACGATAAGCTTGCAAAAAGAGGGAATTAAAATTTTCAATTTCATCAACACGAACATTATCCGGATAATGCTCTGGAGCAACTTTTCCAGCATCAATGGTTTGTCCATATTGAAAGAACTCCTTTAAATCTGGTGCATCACTTCCTTTGGCGTGCTCTTTACCGTATGAAGTATACCCGCGCTGACCAGCAAGACCAGCAATCTCGTATTTACGCTTAGAATGTTCGGGTAAAGCAAAAAATTGCTTCACAGCACTGTAGATATCATCAATAAGCTTTGCGGCAATTCCATGATTCCGAACGGCCACAAAACCCACCTCTTCAAAAGCATTACCAAGCTGGGAAACAAACAAATCTTGCTGATCCTTTGTTCCTTTAATGTATAGATCTAAATCAACTACAGGTATGTTCATGATAATTTCATTGTTCCGTAAAAATAACAAACATAATTTTGAATATCGTTTCACAAAAAAAGGTTGTTCAATGAATCGTTTTGCTTGGTTTCTTTTGGCCATTATGTGGATAGGGTGTATGCCTAAAATAGGATCCTATTCAGGAAAAGATGCTTTTATCAGTAGCAATGGCAAACCCAACTACGAACAACTAGAATATTGGGCTGCGCATCCCAATAAATGGGATCCTTCGGATACCATCCCGCTACCCTTGAAAACGGAAGCCATTCCAGAAAAAGTTGCGGATGTTTTTTTCCTTCACCCTACAACGCTTACAGGTGAACGCGAAAACGGTATTACAAATGCCTCCATAGATGATTCTGCCATCAATCGAAAAACAGATTACTCTTCCATATTATACCAAGCTTCAGCTTTTAATGAAAGGGCCCGAGTATTTGCTCCGCGTTACCGTCAGGCACATATTGCTATGTATGGTGAAAAGGATAGCACAGTTCTATATTCTACTTTCAACCTTGCATACGGAGATGTTAGAGATGCGTTCTTATATTACTTAAAAAATGAGAACAGGGGTAGGCCTATTATCATTGCTTCTCATAGTCAGGGTACCACTCATGCAACGCGACTCATCAAAGAATTCTTTGATGGGAAGCCATTGCAAAAACAATTGGTATGTGCCTATTTGATTGGAATGGGTATTAAAAAATCAGAGTTTAAGCATACCCCCATCTGTCAGGATGAGTCTGAAGCAGGATGTTTTGTAAGCTGGAGAACATTCCGAGAAGACTATGAGGATGGTTGGGCAAAAAGAAGCGATACCTCTATTGCTATCGTAAACCCGGTATCTTGGAAAACAGATACAGAAATAGTTTCGCCTTCTCTACATCAGGGTGCAATTCTATACAACCTCAACAAAATATACGCCAATACACATCAAACGCAGGAAGAAGGTGGGGCGGTGTGGATATCCAGACCTAAGTTTCCCGGATCCTTTTTATATAAATCGAAAAACTACCATGCAGGAGACATCAATCTGTTTTATGTAGATATTCGAAAGAATGTTTCCAAAAGAATCGACAGCTACCTTGGATCTAAATGACCGGAATCAGTATCATTTGTGATGGAGATCACCGCCTCAGTCAGCTTGCGGAACTAGGTTTGTGAAAATTTTGAAATGAAACTCATTCTTGTCCCTACCGACTTTTCACCTCTCGCAGACAATGCCCTTAAGTTTGGAATTGATATGGCCTCAGCCATGGGTACCAGCCTCATGGTGGTAAACGTATACCAATTGCCCGTTAGTTATACCGAGGTTCCATTGGTTACTATATCATTAGATGAATTACGAAAGATCAGTGAAGAAAAACTTGCAGAAACCAAACACCAGATTGAAAGCATCACAGGTGGAAAACTAAAAGTATATACAGAGAGTAAGCTTGGAGACACAAGCGAAGAGGTGAAATTGCTTTGCGAAACACTCAAACCATTTGCTGTTATCATGGGAACAAGGGGTGTTACGGGTGTGGGAAGGTTGTTTTTGGGAAGCAATACCATGGCGGTTGTTGATAAAGTATCTGTACCTGTTTTTGTAATTCCACCAGGATCTCAATTTAAACCCATAAAGAAAGTAGGGTTGGCAACAGATTTAAGGGATGTGGTTGAACATACTTCAATCGGGCCCGTAAAAGATATATGTACATTTTTTAACTCAGAGCTGCATGTAATAAATGTTGACTTTGAGCGCAGGCATTTTACAGCATATACACCAGAAGAATCATTGAACCTTGATACTTTATTAAGCGGACTAAATCCGGTTTATCATTTTATAGAACATAAAGATATTGAAGAGGGTATATCTGAATTTGCAGAAAAAAACAATATGGATCTTATCATACTCTTTCCTAAAAAGCACAATTTATTGGAAAGTCTTTTTGAAAAAAGTCATACACGGGATTTGATCCATCAAACACATATCCCCTTGATGTGCGTGCATCCTCCAAGAAAATAGTAGACTAGAATTCTGCCGTCTTGGGTGCTCTTGGAAAAGCAATAACGTCGCGTATATTGGTCATTCCTGTTACAAATTGTACCATACGCTCAAAACCAAGACCAAAGCCTGCATGAGGAACGGTTCCAAACCTGCGTGTGTCTAAATACCACCAAAGTTCTTGCTCTGATATATGCATCTCTTTCATTCGCTCCGTTAACAACGTAATGCGTTCTTCCCTCTGTGAGCCCCCAACAATTTCACCTATTCCCGGAGCCAGAATATCCATGGCAGCAACGGTTTTTCCATCATCGTTTTGCCTCATGTAAAAGGCCTTAATGGCTTTGGGATAGTTGGTAACAATAACAGGTTTTTTAAAATGCTTTTCCACCAGATAGCGTTCGTGTTCACTCTGCATATCAATTCCCCACTTCACTTCGTATTGGAACTTTTTCTTTTTATATGCAGGTGAGTTTATTAAAATATCAATAGCCTCTGTATAGGTGATCCGTTCAAAATCATGGTTGAGCACAAACTTCAATTTATCAATCAACCCCATCTCACTTCGTTTGTCTGCAGGGATTTGCTTTTCTTCATCCGCAAGACGTTGATCCAAAAACTGCAAATCCTCCAGGTTATTCTCCATTACGTATCCGATAAGATATTTAATGAAAGACTCGGCCAAATTCATATTATCTTCTAGATCATAAAACGCCATCTCCGGCTCAATCATCCAAAACTCGGCCAGGTGACGTGTAGTATTGGAATTTTCTGCACGGAAAGTTGGACCAAACGTATAAATTTCACCAAACGCAGTAGCAGCAAGCTCTCCCTCAAGTTGACCGCTTACGGTAAGGTTGGTTGATCTTCCGAAAAAATCTTGACTAAAATCAATATCTCCTTTTTCATCCCTTGGCGGATTATCAAACGGCAACGTGGTTACACGAAACATTTCTCCGGCGCCCTCAGCATCACTAGCGGTAATAATGGGCGTATGCATGTATACAAATCCTCTGTCGTTGTAAAACTTATGAATGGCATAAGCAAGGCTATGCCTTACACGAAATACAGATCCAAATGTATTGGTCCGAAAACGGAGATGGGCCTTCTCGCGTAAAAACTCCAAACTATGCTTTTTGGGTTGAAGCGGATATTTTTCGGAATCGGAATCTCCCAATATTTCAATAACCTCGGCTTTTAGTTCAATAGCCTGACCTTTACCCTGGCTATCCACCAGCTCTCCGGTAATTTTAAGTGAGGCACTGGTGGTGATTCTTTTCAGGAGGTCTTCATCGAATTTTCCCAGTTCAGCAACTACCTGAAGATTTGTATTGGTTGACCCGTCATTTAAAGCAATAAACTGATTGTTTCGGAAGGTTCTTACCCATCCCATAACTACAACACCCTGTTGACCTGCCTGCTGAAGCAAGAGCTCCTTGATTTTGATCCTTTTATTGAACATAAATCGATTTTACGTTGGCAAAGTTAATAAATCAATGGGGGAGCAGCGTGGCTTGTGGGACCAAGGGGGTCAATTATTTTTTTGGTATTCATAAAAAACCGTAACATTGCAATGGAATAGGGCTTCTCCATTATATGGATCCCTAATTATCACTCCCCTGAATTACTTACCAATCATTTTTCTATAGTCATTTCTCACCCAAAGGGTAAATTTCATAAATAAAACATATGTACGACATTTTACAGCTAAACGACATGCTGGTTCCAGAACTACTTGACATTGCTGAGCAGTTGAAGATTGCCGGTGCTAAAAAGTTAGAAAAACAGGATTTAATATATAAGATTCTAGATAAGCAAGCCTTGTTAAATAGCGGAACAAAAGGAGATGCTAAAGACGAGGGCGGGAAAAAGAAGAGAATTGTGAAAACAACTACGGCTATTAGTACGGAAGAAGCCATCGTTGAAAGTGGAGATACTAACGAGGAAACAAAGCCGGTTTTGGATAAAAAACCTGCTAAAAGGGGCCGACCTTCCGCAGCAGCATCAAAAGCCCAGGATGCGGTTCAACATGAAGACCTTTCTGGGGAAACGAAAGAAAATCAACTAGAAGGAGAAAGTCAACCGGCTGAAAACAATATAAATGAGGATGTTCCGGCTAAACAATTGTTCATAAAAAAAGAACCTGCATTTAATGTAGAATTTGATGGCGCTATTCCCGGCGAAGGGGTTTTGGAAATGATGCCGGATGGATATGGTTTTCTGAGGAGCAGCGATTATAATTATCTATCATCACCCGATGATGTATATGTGTCTCCATCACAAATAAAATTATTTGGAATTAAAACAGGAGACACGATCACAGGAAGCGTGAGGCCCCCGAAAGAAGGTGAAAAATATTTTGCATTACTGAAAGTAGATTATGTTAATGGCAGACTACCCGAAGAAGTTCGCGATCGGGTTCCATTTGATTATTTAACGCCCCTTTTCCCGTTCCAGAAATTCAATTTGTACACCAAATCAGATATGTATTCTACCCGAATGATGGATTTGTTTACTCCGTTGGGTAAGGGCCAGCGTGGACTTATTGTTGCTCAACCCAAAGTGGGTAAAACCATGTTATTGAAGGAAGTGGCAAACGCCATAGCCACCAACCATCCTGAAATCTATTTGATGGTGGTGTTGATTGACGAGCGCCCTGAGGAGGTTACAGATATGGAAAGAAGCGTGAACGCTGAAGTATTGGCATCTACATTCGATGAGCCTGCTGAAAAGCATGTAAAGGTTTCTGCCATGGCCTTACAAAAGGCAAAACGTTTGGTAGAGTGTGGTCACGATGTAGTAATACTTCTCGATTCAATCACCCGTTTGGCAAGGGCCCACAATACTGTGGCACCTTCTTCAGGTAAGGTATTATCTGGTGGTGTTGAGGCCAACGCTATGCAAAAACCCAAACAATTTTTTGGAGCTGCAAGAAAAATTGAGAACGGAGGTTCGCTCACCATTTTAGCTACCGCGCTGATAGATACAGGAAGCAAAATGGATGAAGTTATCTTTGAAGAGTTTAAGGGAACCGGTAATATGGAATTGGTGTTGGATAGAAGATTAGCCAACAAGAGAATGTTCCCTGCAATTGATCTCACAGCATCTTCAACCCGTAGAGAAGATTTACTATTGGATAAGGATGTTCTACAACGGATGTGGGTTCTTCGAAATCATATCGCAGATATGAACAGCGAGGAGGCTATGTCTTTACTCATCAAGCAAATGAAAGGAACGAAGGATAATTACGAGTTCCTTACCAGCATGAACAAATGATCTTGTTGCCCGCATGGGAATAGAAAAAATTAAGATCGAAAAATTCATTGAACTATCTTTTCGTTTTCCAGTATTGGATGTAAGGAGCGAGGATGAATATGGTCATGCCCATATTCCCGGTGCATTTAACCTCCCCTTGTTTAATAACGAAGAAAGAAAAGTAGTGGGAACAACCTATAAACAGGTTTCTAGAGAAGAAGCTATCAAAATAGGTCTGAATTTTTTTGGTCCAAAAATGAGTCAGATGATTTCAACAACAGAGGAGATCGTGGCTCAAGAAAAAAATATACATAAAACAGTATTGGTTCATTGTTGGAGGGGTGGAATGCGAAGCGCAGGAGTAGCTTGGCTTCTGGATTTGTATGGGTTTAAAGTGTATACAGCAATCGGGGGTTACAAAACCTTTCGAAATTGGGTTTTGGATTTTTTTCAAAAACCACATCAACTCAAGATTTTGGGAGGGTACACCGGATCGGGTAAAACCGAGCTTTTAGATGGTTTGCACAAAAGGGGGGAATCTGTAATTGATCTTGAGAAATTGGCTGGACACAAGGGTTCTGCTTTTGGAAATATCGGATTGCCTAAACAGCCTTCACCGGAGATGTTTGAAAATAAATTGGCTGTTTCTGTTTTAAAAAAGCAAAATGAATTTCCCCAAGCCCCTATCTGGCTGGAAGACGAAAGTCAGCGAATAGGAACCGTGAATATCCCTGAGGCGTTTTGGAATCAAATGAGAAGTTCTCCCTTGTATTTTTTAAACATAGAGTTTGAAAAGCGCTTGAATTACTTAGTAGAAAATTATGGAAAACTGGATCACACAGAACTTCGAGAGGCTATTTTGCGAATTCAAAAAAGATTAGGGGGCTTGGAAACAAAAACAGCAGCAAATGCTCTACTTGATGGCAACCTGCGTGAATGTTTCTCTGTTCTACTCAAGTACTACGATAAGCATTATTTTAAAGGACTTAACAATCGTCCAGATCCTAAACCAAGTATTAAAAATATTGAGGCTAAAGAAATTAATATTGAACAAAACATAAACCTACTATTTGAAAAATAATCATGGAAAAAATAAAGCTTACACAATACTCTCATGGCGCTGGGTGTGGATGTAAAATTTCGCCTAAAATCTTAGATGAAATATTGCATAGCAGTTTCAGTATGCCCGATAACCAAAGATTGATTGTTGGAAACCACAGCAAAGACGACGCAGCGGTATATGATCTATTAAATGGGACAGCACTGATTTCGACAACTGATTTTTTTATGCCTATTGTAGATGATCCTTATGAGTTTGGTCGCATTGCGGCTGCCAATGCCATAAGCGACGTTTATGCAATGGGGGGCAATCCCATCTTAGCCATTGCCATTTTAGGTTGGCCCATCAACCAACTATCTCCTCAGGTAGCGGGTAGGGTAATTGAAGGTGGCAAGAGTATTTGTATAGAAGCGGGTATTCCGCTTGCAGGTGGACATAGTATTGATTCTCCAGAGCCAATTTTTGGATTGGCCGTAAACGGTCTCGTACAGATTGAACAGCTGAAAAAAAACAATACTGCAGAAAAAGGAGATGTGTTGTTACTCACAAAAAAATTGGGCGTTGGCATATTAACAACTGCTGAAAAGAAAGGAATACTTCGCTCAGAGGATGCTCGTCTTGCTCCAGATCAAATGATGAAACTAAATACCATTGGTCATGATTTAAGTAAAATTGAGGGTGTACATGCCATGACGGATGTAACCGGCTTTGGGTTGTTAGGACATTTGATTGAAATGGTAGAGGGAAGTAGCCTTTCAGCTACACTGTATTCAAAGCATGTTCCATGGCTTAGTCCACAGTTGGTTAATTATATCGAACAAGGTTCTGTTCCTGGTGGAACAAATAGAAACTGGGATAGTTATGGACACAAAATTCATCTTGAGCCCGGAGATCGGGGCTTGCTTCATAAAAATCTTTTTGCAGACCCTCAAACCAGCGGTGGTTTGCTGATTTCAATATCTCCCAGTTCGCTAAACACTGTTGTTGACTTGTTTAAAAAGAGAGGCTTGGCTGAGCACATAGAACCCGTAGGCGTTGTAACGGAAAAGAAGGAGTTTGCGGTTTTTGTTTCTTGATTAATTCAGCTGATCGATTAGCTCTGCAAGAGTTTTATCTTTTTCAGTTACCGTGTTTCCGGCATCGTGTGTGCTTAACCATATTTCCACGGTATTCCAGGTATTCTTCCAGGTGGGATGATGATCCATCTTTTCTGCAACCAGCGCAACCTGGGTCATGAATGAAAATGCATCCACAAAGTTTTTAAATACAAACTTTTTATATAGCGTATTGTTTGTTTCTTGCCACATATGTTATCGTTGTAGGTTATCTTTTGATTTTATTTTATCGTGAGAAACTTCGGAGACCAGTTGAACACCAGGAATTGTTTTTAGGTGTTGTTGCATCAGGGAAAAATCTGAATTGTTGTGAAAGCTGTCCCGTATTAACCAAATGAAATCAAGGTGCTGTAATTCAGGTAATAAAAACTCCCCGTCGTGTTTGTTGCTGTATAAAAAATGTTCAACGGCAGACACCGGGTGGGTGTATTCATACACAGTAAACGAATAGCTTCTTTTATTTTTTTCCATTCCAATTTGCAAATCAGCCGATGTTTTGAAATGAATCTGTAGTGTTTTTTCAATGTTCCAACAAAAGTGATAGTTTTTTAATGAGCATACGATCCCTAGAATTTTGGTGTCTTCAAAAAAATCATCTGACATCCTATCGTCGTCTAATCTCAGTTTCATTAAAAAATAATTTCAAATGATAGTTCTTTCTCTCCTCTCAAAACGAGCACCTTGGCTTGATCTCCTTTTTTAAATTTAGATAAAGCCTGCATATACGACTCTACGGATGGGGTTTTGTAATCTCCCACCTGTTTCACAATATCGCCTGTTGCTATTCCGGCTTTTTGTGCTGGCCTGTTATCTGAAAGGCCATCCACGCGTACTCCATTGCCCGTATAGGTGTAATCTGGCATAATGCCCATGGAAACACTAAATCTTGCTGAAGTGCTTGTTTGTTGCTCTCGTGTTTTGGTAAACACAAGTTTTTGATCTTGTTTATCGTTTTGTATCATGTGTTGGATGAAGCGAACGATATAAAGCATTCCGGTATAATTAATTTTATCCGCATCATCACTGGGTTTGTGGTAGTCGGTATGAAGACCTGTAAAGAAAAACAATACGGGTATGTCTTTTCGGTAAAACGATGTGTGGTCGCTTGGTCCCGTTCCGCTTGAATCAATACGGATGAAAAAATTTTTATTCTTCACTCCATCAATCATGGTTTTCCATGAAGGGGATGTTCCGTACCCGCCAATGGTTATGGTTTTACTGCTGTCGTTGAGTCTTCCCACCATATCCATATTGATCATGTAGTTGATTTGGTTCAGGGGAATGGTTGGGTTTTCAACAAAATATTTAGATCCATTGAGTCCCAATTCTTCTGCCGAAAATCCAATGAAGAGGTAGTTGTGGTTTTTGATTTTGTTTTGCTTCATTAAAAAAGCCAATTCAATCATTGCAGAGGTTCCACTGGCATTGTCATCGGCTCCGTTGTGTATGGATGGTTCTCCGCTTCTAATCATAGAGTTTCCATCTTCGCCATATCCAAGGTGATCAAAATGTGCACCTATCACCACGGTGTGTTCTGCGTTGTTGTCTAGGTACCCCATAACATTTCTGGCTGTTCTTGTCTTGGGAACCACGGTGGAGTTTAAATCAATTTTATAGGTGGAGGATACGTCCTTCAAATGCGTTGCGGCTGCTTTTTTATTCACGTAAAAAGCTGGGATTGGTGTAGGTTCAGATTTGTCTTTGTTTTGGAAACTCATATTGTCTTCTGCTGCGCTGGAATTGAAAAAAAGAATAGCGGTAGCGCCTTTATCAAATGCTTGTTTTGTTTTTTCCGACAAAGCAGAATACAGATCGAAGTGAGGGTTGTTTTTGTTTTCTTCTATCAATTCAGATAGATCAGATATCCATGGCTGGCCCGACTCTCTCAAAGAGGGCGATGATTCTCCTGATGCCATTCCGTTTTTTGAATTGGCCAACGGGAAAAAATCAATAGTGGGTCTTAATAATACACCGTCAATTTTCAGCGATGTATTATCTCCAATCCTTTTTCCATCTGAAATTATAAATTCCTGAAAATAAGTATTGGTATTTCCTTTGGGGGTTAGCCCTATTTCTTTAAATTTTTCTGATAGAAATGAGGCTGCCAATAATTCCCCTGGGTCTCCCGCCCTTCTTCCTTTGAGCTCGTCGGAAGAAAGGTACCCCACCTGCTGTTTCAGGTATTTTATAATTTCTTTGTCTGATTTTGTTAGTTTTTGGGCAAAAACCGACTGAACCAATAAGCCACAAATCAGTAGAATTCGAAACATGGAGAAATTTTTTACAAATTTACTAAGATAACGCTCATCCTGGTTTATAATAAATTCGGCCTTTTTACGGCTTTCGTAAGTGCGCACTATTGTAAGCAACTAACTTTACACCCACTTTGAAAAAATCTATTCATATCGCATTATTTGGGAATCCCAACAGTGGAAAAAGTTCGTTGTTTAATCAGTTAACGGGGTTAAGGCAGAAAGTGGGGAATTTTCCTGGGGTAACTGTAGAGAAAAAAGAAGGTTTTTTTTCTCTTTCTGGGGGCGACCAATGTAGGGTGTTGGATTTACCAGGCACTTATAGCTTATACCCCCGAAGAAACGATGAATGGGTGTCTTATAAGCAAATAATGTCGGTAGAAACCGAAGAACCTATTGATTTGGCTGTGGTGGTTGCAGATGCGAGTAATTTGAGAAGAAACCTATTGTATGTTTCTCAGGTGATTGATTTAAAGTTGCCGGTTGTGGTTGCCCTTACCATGGTTGATTTGGCAAAAAAAAGAGGTATTCGGGTTAATGTAGATGCATTAGCGCGTGAAATGCAGGTTCCTATTGTTGTTGTAAATGCAAGAACGGGAAAGGGAGTAGATCAACTCAAATCAACCATAACACAGGTTGTGGGTAGCGGTGTTGTTGGTCCGGATTTTTACCCCATCTCAGATTTAGCTAATTCTGCAATTGAAGAAGTGCAAGAGGTTTTTCCAAAAATGGGAAATTATGCTGCCATACATACATTAATAAATCATGAATCGTTTGGTTTTTCTCAAGACATACAAAATAAAATAGAGGAAATTGAAACAAGAAACTCCTTTAATCATACCAAGGTACAGGCAGAAGATATTCAACTCCGGTATAAGAAGATCAGGAGTATTATGCAAAAGGCGGTTGAAGAGGATAGTGTGGAAAAGAAGAAGTTGTTTTCTGAAAAGTTAGATTCCTTCTTTTTACATCGAACATGGGGGTATTTGATTATGGGGGTGGTGTTGTTTCTTTTATTTCAAAGTGTATTTTGGATTGCCGAATATCCAATGAATGCAATAGAAAATGGTGTTGGGTTTTTGGGATCTTGGCTTTCGCGCCAACTGGCAGATGGTTGGTTAAATGATTTAATTATCAATGGTTTCATAGCTGGTTTGGGTGGTATTGTTGTTTTTGTGCCCCAAATCATGATTTTATTTGGCTTAATAACGTTACTGGAGGATACAGGATATATGGCTAGAATAAGTTTTTTATCCGATCGTATCATGAGAAAAGTAGGGTTAAATGGTAAAAGCGTAATGCCTATGATTGGTGGGTTTGCTTGTGCGGTTCCAGCCATAATGAGTGCAAGAAATATTGAGAATAAAAAAGAGCGGTTACTTACAATTTTAGTAACTCCCTTTATGAGTTGTAGTGCAAGATTACCCGTGTTTACCATTTTAGCAGCGTTGGTGGTACCCAATGAATATCTTTTTGGAATCCTAAGTTTACAGGGAATGGTATTGATGTCTTTGTATGTTTTGGGTGTTCTAGTAGCAATGCTTGTATCGTATATTTTAAACAATTGGTTAAAAATTAAAGAGAAGAGTTTCTTTATTCTTGAGCTTCCTGTATACCGACAACCCCGCTGGAAAAACATTATAATTACCATGGTTGAAAAGGCCAAGGTTTTTGTTTTTGATGCAGGTAAAGTAATTATGGTTATTTCATTGTTGTTGTGGGGCTTGAGTTCATTTGGGCCGGGGGATAAACGGGAGGAGATCCAAAAAAGATATGAGTTGGATATTTTAAGATATCCGGAAAGAAAAAATGAGTTAGAAATAAATAGATCTTCCAAAATGCTTGAATATTCATATGCTGGTATTCTGGGTAGGTCGATAGAGCCTGCTATAGCACCGCTGGGATATGATTGGAAGATTGGAATAGCCTTGATTTCATCTTTTGCTGCAAGGGAAGTATTTGTAGGAACAATGGCTACATTATACAGTGTGGGAGATGATGCAGATGAAAATAGTGTGAGTTTAAGAAATAAAATGCAGGCAGCAAAAAGAAGCGATGGTTCTATTGTGTATACTACAGCAACGGGTTATTCACTTATGGTTTTTTATTTATTAGCTATGCAGTGTATGAGTACCCTTGCAATTGTAAAAAGAGAAACAGGAACATGGAAGTGGCCAATTATCCAATTGTTATATATGACAGGAATAGCTTACTTACTGAGTTTTATAGTGTACCAGGTATTACGATGATGGTAGTAAATTATTTTCAAGTAAATAATTTTTTACCTGTGAAGAGGATTGAAAATGTAAACAAATTAATCCTGTTTCTTTAGCAGCATTAATATTTCTTACATTATCATCTATAAATAAAGTTTGTTCTGGAATGAGATTGTATTTTGAAATAATCAATTCGTAAATTTCCTGTTGTGGTTTTTTTAAATTTACTTCTCCGGAAACCAATCTTCCATCAAACCAATGTAAAAAGTCAAAGATTTCAAGTGCGCGAGGAAATGTTTCTGCACTCCAGTTGGTTAAAGCGTAAAAAGAATAGGTGTTTTTTTTCTTTAGTTCTTTAAAAAGTTCTACTGTTTCTTGTAAAGGCCCAGATAACATTTCTTCCCATCTGGCGTAATACGATTCAATCCACTCTTTGAAGTCGGGATATTTTTCAATTAAAATTTTATTTGCTTCTTGTATCGTTCTTCCACCATCTTGTTCTTCATTCCATTCAAACGTACAAATATTTTCTAAAAACCATTTTCGTTGGTTTTCATCGGGTATTATTTTTTTGTAGAGGTATTCTGGGTTCCAATCAATTAAAACTCCACCTAAATCGAAAATGATATTTTTTACTTGCATCGTTTATAAAAAATTAGGTGGTGAAAATAGGGATAGTTCATTAATAAAAACTCAAAAAATAAGAAGCGTTTTTAATCTGTAATAATGATATGTATACTTATTTATTTAAAAACAATATTACTATTAGGGATGTGAATTTGTTGAAAAGTATTTTCTAACCTTTTATATCAACATGCGTTCACACGAATCCACAAGAAATATACAAAGCATGCTTTTTTAATCACCCTATTTTATAATAAGAAAGATGTATTTATCAACAACAATACTCAACCTTTTTTTCATTTATTAACAACCATAATTTTTAAAAAACCTGTGGATTATTAAATACTAAAATGTGATTAAAACCAAAAAATCAGGCTCTAAAGTTCAATTCAAAC
>JAULVY010000029.1:0-2158 GCA_032110825.1 Chitinophagaceae bacterium
ACCGATAGCGGCAGCATCTTCTACTGCTTTATCCCAACCGGTTAAGATGGTACCTGGAATTTTTTTGTTGCCAAAGTTTCCATACATGTAATGTCCGGATGGAGCAACCAGGTTGAGATCATCCAATAGGGATTTGTATTCGGCAGCCGACATTCCGAAAAATTTACCGTTGTACCCAAAGTTTTCAACTTCGCCGAATCCAAGCGAGGCTATTTTGCCTAAGGTTCCTTTAGGGTCTTTTGCAATGAGATCACGAACGGTATACAATTGAACACCAATTTTTTTATTTTTTACATCGGTTAATGCCCAAGATGTATTGAGAAGCATCGTACCGGCTGAAAGCCAGGCCATTTGTTTGAGTAATTCTCTTCTAGAATTCATGGTTGATGTTTATTTGGTTTTACTATTTTGAATGAATTGAGGGATATCTTTTTCTTCATCGCTGTAAATAATCAGTTTTTGATCTGCGCCAAACAAAAACAAAGAAGGGTATTTACGTGGGAGGAATCTTCCAATAAACTGATTATATGAGTCGGAAAGGAGCAGGGTATTTTTTTTCACGATGAGTTTGTCTCCAAAGTTTTTAAGGAATGGGATGGCGGCTTCTTTTTTGTCTTTTGTTAGAAGAAGAATATTTATGTTATTCAAACTTTTTTCATTTTCGTTGAATTTTGAAATGGCCTGCATGCAGTGGGGGCACTCTGTATCGAAGAAGATGAAAAGGGTTTTTTTGCCCTTGGTGATGTTGGCTTTTGTAAAATCCCCTCCTCCTTGCAGGTAGGTGAATTTGAAATCGGGTATTTGTTTTACCTGTCCCTTTACGTTCAATATTTGAAACTGTACGACCAAAATCAGAATCAGCGGTAGATGTATTTTACTCATGTATTTCATTCTCAATGCATAAATAAGCCTTTTTTTAATTTTATATCCCTCTTTGGCCTCTAAAAAATACCTACTATCTTTTAACTCTTGGTGCAGCATTTTATCTTTAATAATTGTCTACCTGCGAGCTTAAGAACTGTCTTATTGTGTATTATTAACACAATAATTTTAAAAAATTGTAACTAAATTGTTGTCTTATTTCAAACGATTGCAATATTTTCACACCTGTTATTAACATTTTTTCTCAGACTTGAACACAAATCTTTCATTTATAACCATTTAATAATCTAAACAACTACTGCATGAAAAGTATGTTTGCTCATTCGCTTAGAGCCGGTTTTCTGACAGTCCTGATGGGCTTGTTGGTTTCGGTTTCTTTTGCCCAGCAGAAAGTTTCCGGGAAAATAACCGGGGGCGATACTGGTGGGGGACTTTCGGGTGCTACCGTTAAGGTAAAAGGCGCTCCCACAGCCGTAACCACTGGTGCTGATGGTTCTTATTCTATTTCAGTTCCAGCTAATGGCACACTTGAAGTATCCTTTGTAGGATATGAGTCGCAAGACGTTAAAGTGGGAACCAATTCCGTAATCAATGTTGTGCTTCAAGCTTCTGCTGCTGCTCTCCAAACCGTCGTTGTAACGGGGTATGGATCACAGGAAAGAAGAAGCATTACTGGATCAGTTGCGGTGGTTGATACCAAAGAGATGACCAAGTTTGCTGCATCAAACATTGCAGACCAGCTTCAGGGTAAAGTTCCGGGTGTTCAAATGTCAACATCTGGTGATCCTGGTTCTGCAGCTTTCGTGCGTATCCGTGGTATTGGTACTATCAACAACAACGAACCGTTGTACGTAGTTGATGGAGTTCCTGTACAGAACGAGTCAAACATCAACTTCTTAAACCCGAATGACATTGAGTCTATTCAGGTATTGAAGGATGCGGCTTCTGCATCTATTTATGGATCACGTGCTGCGAATGGTGTAATTGTGATTACCACAAAGAAGGGTAAGAGCGGTACATCTAAATTGTCTGTTGATGTGTTCTATGGTAACCAAACTCCTTCTAAAATTCCTGAAGTATTGAATCCAACTGAATTCCTTGAAGTACAGCAAAAATTGGCTTCTGGTCAGGGACTTAATTTTACTTCTAACATTTATATCAACCAGGGTGGTAAATGGATCCTTCCTGATTTCGCTGTTCGCGGATTGGGTGGTTTCCTTGCTGGTGATCCAGCGGTTGATCCATCTAAGTATTTCTTGAACACAGATCCAGTTGG
>JAULVY010000030.1:0-4866 GCA_032110825.1 Chitinophagaceae bacterium
AAAATCAATCCCCTGCAATCAAACGCATCGAACCGATTGCAACCATTTTGGTTTCCTTTGGATCTACCTTTTCAATTTTCATCACCAACTTAAACAGCTGATCGGGTATATTACTAAGTGATACCATTTTTTTGGTCGACTTGGGATCTACATCTTTTCCAATCACTACCTCTCCCAATTTCAGTCCCGAAGGTGAACCCACATGCCAAGATACCACAAACCCAAACTCTGGAGCTTCCTGCATACCATAATTCAACTCCAAAGATTTCACATGCTTCAAATTCATTTGATTGTATTCTAAGCTTCCGCTATTGCCCGATAAAATAGCCAATTTCCTGCCACCAAATTCCGCAATAGTCACTCCATTTTTTTGATCGGCTGCATCTACAGAAACATTAGGGCTCCTCAAACTTATTACACCAAATCCACTTTGCGGCCTAATACCAGGTCCGCCTTTATCGGTATACGTAGCAGTGATCTGCATCAAGTTCCCACGACCCAAATCTTTCTCTGTTGGTGTAACTGTGCCTTTCGAAGGCAATGAAGGCGTCTCTTTTTTGTTTACACCCAAAATGTAATCAACAATCATTTCAGCATCGCTCACTTTTAAATCCGGATGGGCAGACATCGCTACTTCGCCCCAAACGCCTGAACCTCCCTTGATGATTTTATTGGTTAAATAGGCTTTGGCCTTGGGATCTTTTTCATATTTAGCTGCAACAGCCTGATAAGAAGGTCCAATCGATTTTTCTACTTCCTTATGACAAGCTTTACAGTCCAAAGTAGCTGCCAAATTTTTTCCCTCCATGGCAGAAGTAATGATCTGATGTCCTACAACCTGAGCACGATCAGGACCACTCAAATAATCCACTTTCACATAAATGGATTTTTTATCAATGCCCCCCTTTTCCGTTGTTCCATCTTCACGATCTTTTACAGAAACAGTATACGGAACTGGAACTCCAGGGAAATAAAAAGTCGATTTATCATCAACCTGCACCGAAACAGTTGGTGCTTCATTTCCTGCATATACTTTTAAAACCTGACTTTTTGTGGTTGCCCCTTTGTTGTCTTTTACTTCCACATAAATACTATACTCACCTGGTTTTGTAAACGTAAAATTAGCCAACGGCGATGTTGTTGCTTTTTGTACCACAGAACCAAAATGCCAAACATAAGTAACAGGATCTTTATCCGGATCAGCTGATCCTTCAGCACTGGCTTTAACCGTAAAAGGTATGGCTCCGGTTTTTTTGTCGATTTGAATCGCTGTTTTCGGTGCACGATTTCCTGGATTGTAATCGATACGCGATAATGCCGCATCGCTATTCTTGGAAAACCAACCTGTTCCGTATTCCAAAACATACAACCTGCCATCCGGTCCCATTTCCATATCAATGGGATTCGCAAACTTCATATCAGAAAGAAAAGGTTCCATCTTTTCATAATTACCATTCTTGTCCAACGTCACCATTTTAGCCCACCCTCTCATCCATTCGTAAAAAATTACTTTCCCATCATAATAAGAAGGAAACCGTGTTGCCGCTGGATACATGTCGGAATAATACGCTGGTCCAGCCATTGCATTTCTTCCTCCAGTTCCTACCTCAGGAAATTCTGCTGAAACAGCATAGGGATACCAAATGAAAGCTGGACTCACCGGAGGAAGTTCCGTTAACCCCGTATTGTTTTTAGATAAATTCAAAGGCTTCTTCGGATCAAAATAATCTCCTGCTTCACCTGTTTCATAATTGAATTGTTTGTATGGATAATTATTACCTATAAACAAGGGCCATCCAAAAAATCCGGGTTTCTTGGCCTGATTAAATTCGTCGTACCCCCTTGAACCTTTTGTTTTCGGATCATCGTTTTGTGCATCGGGACCTACATCACCCCAATACAGATATCCATTTTTTCTGTCTACAGAAATACGATACGAGTTCCTCGTACCCATAGTATAAATTTCTGGCCTCGTTTTAGCAATGCCGGGAGGAAATAAATTTCCTTCGGGAATGGTATAGGTTCCATCTGTATTCATAACAATGCGCAACACTTTTCCTCTTAAATCATTGGTGTTGGCAGAACTTCTCCGTGCATCAAATTGCTCAAAGCCTTCTCGGTTGTCAATGGGACCATACCCATCCAGTTTGAATTTAGAATTGGGTTGGTTAAATGGAGTGGCATTGTCGCCTGTCGACAAAAACAATTCCCTTCCTTTTCCAAACGTAAGTGAACCACCGGTATGGCAACAAATTTTTCGTGTAGAACCTACATCCAAAATTTTCTTTTCGGACTTGAGATCTAATTTCCCGTCTTTAAAAATAAAACGCGACAAACGATTGGCGGCCGTATCGTTTGTTGCATAATACATATAAATAAAATTATTCTTGGCAAAATCCGGATCGGCCGTGATTCCCATCAATCCCTCTTCTGCATTTACTCCTGGCACTCCTGATTTAGAATACAAATCAAATTTCGCTACCTGTGTGGTTTTTTTTGTTGCTGCATTATACCAAAGAACCTCTCCCTTGCGCTGTGCAACCAAAATGTCTAAGTTGGGAAGTACTGCTATTTCTGTGGGCTCATCAAATACTCCACCGGCTAGTGTATTTTTTGTAAAGCGATCTGATTCCGGAACATTCTGTGTTCTTGCTTTACCATAATCTGGCTTCGCGCCATTGCCAATGGCATATTTAATCCCACCTAAAATGTGTTGCAGAAAAAAAGGTTCCGAAAAAGATTCATTGGTATGTCCCAGCTCGGTATAAAAAGACCTGCCTCCGTCATATTCATGATACCAAGCCATAGGGTGATTGGAACCATTCTCTCCACCTTGATAGGAAGTTTCGTCGATGCTAATCAATACCTTAACATGATCAGGTACTTGTTTAAAGTTGTACCACTCATCTACACGCTCCCATACTTCAGGCAAATGTGAAGTACTGATGTGTGTGCGGTCGCTTACAATCAATTTTGCTTTTTGATTTCTTGGGTGACTTTTAAAATATGCACCCGATAATTTCCCATACCAGGGCCAGAAATACTCACAATCGGTTGCCGCGTGTATCCCAACATAGTTTCCACCGGATTGAATGTAGCGTTCAAACGCAGCTTGTTGGTAGTGATTCAACACATCACCTGTTGCACTCAAAAAAACAACAGCATTGTATTGTTTCAAATTGGCATCCGTAAACAGCTCAGCATTTTCTGTAGTATCTACTGCAAAGCCATTTTCTTTTCCCAATTGCTGAATGGCCGTTTTCCCAAACGGAATCGATGAATGTCGGAACCCAGCTGTTTTTGAAAAAACAAGAATTTTGTTTTGTGCATTGCTTGCAATTGATAGAAAACAAACAATACCGGCCAGTAACAATTTCTTCATGTCGTTATGATTTCTGTGTATAGAAAACGCCGCATCATCTGCGGCGTTTTAAAAATATTTTATTTTTATTAAAGTTGTTTGATCTTGACATCTCGGAACCAAACTTTATTGCCGTGGTCCTGAAGAGATATTCTTCCTTTTGCAAATTTTCCAAACCCAGACATGGTTTTGAATTTACTGCCTGCAACCATTTTATTCCAGTTCTCATCACCCACAACAGTTGAAACTACATTCTCGCCATTTAAAAATAATTTGAGTTCTCCTTTGTTGTACATGATCTCTGCACGATTCCACTCACCTACAGGCTTCACTGTTTCTCTATTGCTTGCAATCAAATCATAGAGATCTCCGGCACGGTGTTTATTGATTTTAGCATCGGCATGTTTATCGTTATCCAATACCTGCATCTCCATTCCAGTGAGGTATGATTTTTTGTACATAGAATCTTCCTTTACTCCAAAGATGATTCCGCTATTTCCACCCTCTGAAATTTTCCATTCACAACTGAAATGATAATTTTCATATTCTAAGTCGGTAGTCAAATCACCTCCAGTTTTTACACCCGGTTTCGTTATTGGAGTAAAGACCAACATACCATCTTCCACTTGCCAAGATTCTCCGGTTGCCTCACCACGGTAAATGTGCCAACCGTTTTTGGTTTTACCATCAAAAAGCTTTTTCCATCCTCCTTTAGCAGAGGGAGATGTTGGCGCTGAAATCTGAATAGCTGAAATGCTGATCGCTGCGATCATGAAGAGGCCGACAATCGTTGTAAGGGTTTTCATGTTGATTTATTTTTTCATTGTTAAGATATACTCAACCATGGCAGATGCATCTTCCTCGCTGATATTGGGATGTCCGGCCATTGGAATTTCACCCCAATTGCCCTGACCACCTTTGATGATTTTTTCTGCAAGCATTTTCACATTGGCAGAAGTATTCTCATACTTTTTGGCAACATCCATGTAAGCAGGACCAATCAATTTGGTATCGTCTTTGTGGCAGGTTCTACAATCTGAGCCCTCAATCAATGCTTTACCATCTTTCTTGGCAACAGCAGGTTCAGCAGCAGGGGCAACTTCTTCTGGAGCTGCGTTGCTGATGGGTTTAGATTCTGTTGAATTGCTTTCACCTCCACCACAAGCGTAAAGTGCAGCTGCAACTAACGCTACAAATAATACTCTTTTCATTGTTTGCTTATTTTCTGTTTTTAAAATTAAATACCTAATATTTTTTTATTGAACGCTTCATCGCTTCCGGTTCCGGCAAAATCATCAAATGCTTTTTCTGTAACACGTATGATTTTATTTTTAATAAACACAGCTCCTTCTTTTGCACCATCTTCTGGGTGTTTCAAGGCACATTCCCATTCCATCACAGCCCAACCTGAATAATCATAGCCGGTAAGCTTGCTGAAAATTGACGAGAAATCAACCTGACCATCTCCCAAGGAACGGAATCGGCCTGCACGTTGAACCCAATTC